>JAQCID010000168.1 GCA_027618855.1 Bacteroidota bacterium
ACATATAGATTATTGAAATTTCAGTCACATACCAAAAGGCAAGTAGAAAACAGAAATTAAGTATGATGTCCGCAATAGAGTCATAATAGCGACCTGTATAAGAAGGTTTTTTATTTAGCCTTGACAGTTCGCCATCAGCAGCATCAATCACAGACTTGAGTATAATAAAAAAAGCAGCTGCTTTATAATAGCCGTTGAGCATGCATAAAACGGCAAAAAGACCTGCAAAAATAAATAAGGTAGTCACGTGAATAGGAGTGAATCTCGTATTCTTAAGTTGGTTTGCAATCCAATGACCACCCGTTCGACCATAATCAGATAAATCTAAAAACGTGTATTCCTTTGGAAGTTTTGGCATACCTGCTATTTAAAAGTGAGTTTTAGCTCTTAACAACTGATTGAACGTTTTACGAAGAGAACGAAGACGTCCCATCAGAAGTCCTTACCGTAAAGAAGTGAAGCCCTTTTGAAAGGTGTGACACATCGAATGACAAGGACTCTGAGAGGCTGTTTGGCATGCGACTTTCTAACTTGCGACCTCTTGCATCATACACACGCAGCTCCACAAGAGGGGCGCCGGCAGGCATTGAAATCTCAACACTTCCAGAAGCGGGATTGGGGCTCAAAGACCATCCCTGGCTTTCCAAAACAAGGCCTGCAGCTTCAGACACGCTACACGCTCCGAAATTGCCACAGGGTTGCGCGCCTTCTCCGACATAACTGCCATTTACGATCGTTTGTCCTGAGCCAGATGGATCGAGAAAGTTTTTGAGTTTTTGAGAAGCCGCAATGGGATTGGGGCCATCCCAATGGTAACTCATTTTGCCATAAAAGTCAGGTGAATAAGGGCCTGTTCCATTCCCTACACCTCCCACCACACAAGCTGAGAGACCCGAGCTTAACGTTCCGACAATGTGGTGGTTTTCATTGAATATGGCCGAGCCAGACGAACCTCCTTCGGTGACGCCGTGGTTTGTTTCCGTGGCGGTCCAGTAGACACGCCAGTGAGATCCTGCACCTCCAATGTTGTATGAAGTAAGTGGGTTTGTGTAGTTTGATATTTTCTTTCGATCTCCACTTGGATGATGAATGCCCACACCGATGTGACCTGTCTCTCCCGAAGCGTCAAATCCGGCATAGAATGGATTCCAAGTCTCAGGAATGACATCTTCGACCTCCACAAGGAGGAAATCCGAGCCATTAAATCCCTGCGCAGAAGCATCGTCACTATTTGTCAATGGAATCACGCCTGTTCTGGCATGAGAGTTCACCGAGACAGTCCCTCCACACTCAGTGTATTCATAATTGTACCTGACCTTTAAAAAAGCCCACTCATCTTCACTGACGGCATCCGCACAGTGGAACGCACTTAAAAGGAGCTGACGACAGTCATATTCAGTATTGTTCACCATGGATCCACTGCAGTAATAAATCCCTCCGTCTTGAGTGACACGCAATCTTACCGTAGCATCTCTTTCGCATTGCCATGAATCACCTTCTGGACACATCACATCCACTTCACAATCGTCTGATCCACGAGAAACGCCCCTCACGAAATACCCTATCCCCATGATTCCGAGTCTGGGTGAACCGATCGAAGAAGAAGGTTGTCTATAAATGATTCTGATTTGATCTCCCGGTATATCACCGCTGGCCCATCTTCCATGACCGTTGTTCTCATCTGAACGAACTGGACCCTCCTGATATAAAGTAGAGAAGACACCCGCCTCAGATTGGAACAACAAGGACCCACCTACTGGAATGTGAAAATCGTTGAAGTACACACACAAACCCATCGCATAAGTGGACTCGATGTCGAGTGACCACTCTGAAATTCCGTTTTCCAACACCGCCAAGGACGCGAAATCAAAAAAGTCCATTTCTGATTCGATCACGACACCGGCCATATCACGCCCATTGAGTTCAGCCTCTTTTTCCACCATTTCGACAATGTCGGAAAACAAGGGGGCACTAACATTCACATTTTGAGCACTTAATACATTTGGGAACGCGCCTAACATGAGCCACAACAAAACACCTGAGTAGAGTTTCAATTTCATCACCTAAAGGTACTTTTATATCCCCCACATTTAGCAAACTTTCAGATTTCATCTACCTCCTATCCCCTACCTTGTAGCTTCATGAAAAAATTGAATCGTTTATCCCTCGTGCTTTCCATTTGTATCGGAATCCTCGCCACTGCTCCTGCCGCATCCCAAACCACGTCACAAACCACGTCACAACAAGGCGCAAAGAAATTTGGCACACTGCTAAGTATGCTTGACAGGCTGTATGTAGACAGTATCGAAATGGACAAGCTTGTCGAAACAGCGATTGTGAAGATGCTTGAAGAACTTGATCCACACAGCGTTTATTTCTCAGAGGATGATTTAAAAGATGCAAATGAGCCCCTTGATGGCAGTTTTGAGGGGATAGGTGTACAGTTTAATATTTTCAAGGACACGATCATGGTGGTCTCGCCTATCGCGGGAGGCCCATCAGAAAGACTAGGCATTCGAGCCGGAGACAGAATTGTCCAGGTGGAACAAGAATACGTTGCAGGTGTCGGAGTAACAACGAATGATGTCATCCGATTGCTCAAAGGCCCCAAGGGGACCATGGTGAAGGTTTTCATAAAAAGAGATGGCGAAAAGGACCTTCTTGCATTCAATATTGAACGAGACAAGATTCCAATTTTCAGTGTTGTGGCATCGCACATGGTGGAACCCACGATCGGGTACATTAAAATAAGTCGTTTTGCAAAAACCACCCTCGAAGAATTAAGGACTGCTTTGTCAGAACTGAAGGACAAAGGGATGAAAGATCTGATACTCGATTTGCAAGGGAACGGAGGAGGAATGTTACGGACAGCGATTAACATGTCCGACGAATTCCTTTCAGACGACAAACTCATTGTATACACTGAAGGTCGTGCATTCCCCAGAGAGGATACGTACACTTCTTATGAAGGACTGTTCGAGCGTGGACGCCTGGTGATATTGATGGATGATGGTTCAGCCTCTGCAAGCGAGATTGTCGCTGGAGCTGTACAGGATTGGGACCGAGGACTGATCGTAGGAAGAAGGTCGTTTGGCAAGGGATTGGTTCAACGACCGATCGATTTGGGAGACGGAAGTGCGGTCAGACTCACCGTTCAGAAATACTACACCCCTGCTGGAAGATGTATTCAGAAACCATACGACGAAGGAATCGATGCGTATAGAGATGAGAAGTATGATCGATATCAGAGTGGGGAGCTTTTGAGTTTGGACTCTCTTGACCTTCCAGAGTCCCTCAAGTACGAGACCCGAATCAAAAAAAGAACGGTATACGGTGGAGGCGGAATCCTTCCTGATGTTTTTGTACCTATAGACACGACTGCAAATAGCGAAACCTTTCGGAACTTACTTCGCAAGGGAATGATGAGCAGCTATGCATTGGAGTTCGTAGACATCCATCGATCTGAAATTGAAAACGAATATCCCACAGAAGATGATTTCGTGAATCAATATATCGTTTCAGAAAAAGAAATAAAAGCGTTTCAAGAGTGGGCGCAAGAGAAAGGAAGCGAAGAAGATCCCATTGAATTCCCTGAAGATGACTGGGAAATCTCAGGAGATGCAATCACTCTTCGACTGAAAGCGTTTATAGGCCGAAACACCTACAGCCAATCGACATTTTACAGAGTCATTGGGGACTTGAATGAAGCACTGAACGAAGCGATAGAGATCCTGAACGATGGCCGGTTTGAAAACAGCAAACTCGCACACAAATCCTTTCAATAAATACATTATAATTATAGCAACATTATTTCTTAATTTTGCATTTATA
>JAQCID010000169.1 GCA_027618855.1 Bacteroidota bacterium
GGTACAATTTACGTCAAAAATTAGGTAAACACACATAAACTATTAAAAAAAACACACGAACCCCTCTTTTTCAACGACAAACAGGCAAACCAACGTGTTTACTTTGCGAAATCGTATAGGATACTGACATAGGCTAGACGACCTACTTGAGGACCACCATACGTCTCAATATGCTGATTAGACAAGAGGTTAGAACCGCCTATCTTGAATGTCGTATTTATTTGATCAATGTAAAGATTGATCTGTGCATCAACAAGGTCGTATTGGGGGATGCCACCTGTAAATTGCGGTGAACCCTCAAAGACAAATTGCTGTACCCAACGGTAATTGACTCCGAAGCCCCAGCTGTTTTTACCCCCAGCATCAAGTCCACGGGCAGTGATTCCGAGATTAAATTTATGCTCAGGTGTATTAAAGGCTGGAATGATGGGGTCATCTTCATTTGTTTTTACCAATTTATTCCAACTGTAGTTTCCTGTAAGGGAGAACTTTTCGTCCAAATAGTATTGCAGACCCACTGAAGCACCTTGTGTTTTGACCTCATTGATTGAATTCGCAGCATAACGGTAAACATCAATGCCCTGCACAGCCGTTGATTGGGGGGCAAATGCAATGTCTAGACCTATATTATATCCTATAAAATCAGTGTACGTACTGAAGTAGCATCCAGCATCTATATATAGCTTCTCTCCTATTGTTGTTCGATAGCCAGCTTCAAAAGTCCGAACCTGCTCAGGTCGTATTGGCGCGATATCGAAATATTCTAAATACTCCGGGTCCATACTTATCGATCCTTGGGGAATTGTTTGCGCTCTGTAATCAATAAAGCTTTGGATGGTAACCAGATCCTGAACGCCATTTAAATTGCCTACCAATGTTGCGGGTCCCACGTCTAAGAAGAGGTATTGATCTGCAAGCGTCGGGTTCCTGAGTGCTGAACTAAATGACACTCTTGCGAAATCCTTGGTGTTGGGTGACCAAACCAATGAAATTGCGGGAGAAACCATAAGCGGGAAATTGACATTTTTATCAACTCTGACTGTGCCTGTGACGATCATGTCGTCTTCTAAAAAACGCTTTTTCGCACCCAAATATGCGCCAGCTTCTGCATTTGTAATGACGACACCAGAGGTATCGCTAAAAATAGTTCCTTCACTGACAGGCGTATATTGTCTGAAATTTGCGCCCACTCTTATTTCTTCAAGAAACCATGGCTCAAAGATGTACTCTCCATGAACATGGACCAAAGAAGATAAATCGTGGAATCGCGTCCCACCTTCACCTTCGTTGTTCTTGCTCGTAATTAATTGGTTAAAAAGGGTGTTAAAATCATCAGAACCTGGAACCAGATGACCGACAGGATCAATGGCAACTGCTGCTAAATTTGCATATCCCTCGTTTGTCCACTGTTCCACTTGACTGTGCCAATATGTAAGATTGTCCTGGTTTTCAACAAACCACTGATCTTCTGCTCCTTCAGGAATACCTGCAAGGGGTAACAAATAGAGAAATATGCCCTCATCTGAGAAGATACTGTCAAAACCCAGGAACTCTAATTCAGGATAGGTGTCTGAGATTGATGGTGCGATAGAATCCACCCAGTACTCTTCATATACTCTCGCCCAATTGTTGTGGTTCCTTGTAGAATCCTGCAGCTTGAGCGCCGTCGCATAGGGGTCATATGAATCTCCCGCATCTTCATTCGTCCTGTATGCTCTGATGAACCATTTGTTTTTCTTCCTTAACTCTAAGCGATGTTGGTAGAATTCGATGTTTTTTAAGCTAAATCGATTGTCACCTTGGTAAACTGTAGTCCCTTTGCCCATGTTAAATCCATAAATCAACTCTGGACTCTCGTACGTTTTCTCAGGTTGCAAACGCCAATGACCGCTCACACTCAACTTCGTATTGTTTGTATTGTAATCTACCAAATCCACCTCTTTATATCCAGTCCGGTAAATGGTTCCTAAACCTCTGTAGGCATTGCCGGGAGGAGGAGTATAGTCAAAGCGAGGCTGGAATTCGTCTCCATAGATATTCACGGCATCGAATCGGCCAGGATTTAAAGCTGAAACAGATGAACCATCGATGGGGTCGTAGTTCGTAGCCTCCCAGTCATAAGCTTCAAATCTGAAAAAATTAATCTTGTAAGCGAAAAAAGAATCTCCCTCATCATTTTCTAACACGTCAGCCCATCGAAAACCTGTTTCAAAAAGGGGGCGCTCTCCTTTTTTTGTTGTTTCTCCTAATTTGGTAGAGACGCTTAAACCAGGAAATACAAAGGGATCCTTGGTTTCCATATTGATGACACCGTTAAATGCTCCAGGGCCGAAGAATGCTGAACTGGCGCCCGCTATAATCTCTACAGATTTTACGTCAAGATCTGGTGCGCCTAGAAAATTACCCAATGAGAAATTAAGTCCAGGGCTTTGGTTATCTACGCCATCAATAAGTTGCAATGAACGAACCGGAGAAGTCGAGTTAAAACCACGCGTATTGATGATTTTAAATCCGAGAGAAGCAGAGGTGATATCAACACCCTTCAAATTCCCCAGTCCCTCATAAAAGTTTCCTGATGGGGCTTCCTTAATTGCGATTAAGTCCATCGTCTCAACGGTGAGCGGCGCTTGTTTCTGCTTTTCCGAAATCCTCGAGCCCACGACTTCTGCTGCCCCGATTAAGATTTGATCTGGAATGAGCTTTACTTCTAACTTCTCCTGTGTCGAACTTACAGTAATCAATTTCGATCCATATCCGATGAAAGAGACTTGAAGAACGACTGGCAATCCTACAACTTCGAGTCGGAAAAGACCATCAAAATCAGTTGTTACACCTTGCCCGGTCTCAGGTACTACCACACTTGCAGAAAACATCGGCTCACCTGTGTCACCATCAATCACGTGGCCACGTACAACGGATTGAGCGGACGCACTTAAGCTGACAATCGAACAAATTAAAATTAAAACTGAGTATACCTTCGTCATTTTTTTTGTTTTCGAAAGTGAAAGATGATAAATATTATGCCGATTTCAACGAAATCAACGCTTAATTATGCAGACTTTATTCGTTGCATCAAACACAACGACGTCGCCAATTCGAAGTTTTCTCCGCTTTCTGAATTCAATTTCATCGTTGACAAAAACCAATCCCTCTGTCACAAACATCTTTGCTTCTCCACCTGACATGGCAAGTCCTGTAGCCTTCAGTAACTGAGAAAGATCTATATATTCAGTTTTAAGGATGAAGTCCTGGCTTTCCATAAAAGATCAATTGTGTTGTTAAATAGCAGGGAATCGTGAAGGGTCTGTTTCATTCATATATGAATAAGCAGACTCAACGATATCGTCCACGGAGGGCTTTGAGAAGTAATCACCGTCAGAAGTATACGCGGGGAGATGGGGTTTTGCAGTGAGCGTTCTCGGCTGGCTGTCAAGATGCTTCCACGCTCCTTGTCTATTGAGTACTTCATCTAGAAGATACGCAGACGCTCCGCCAGGTACATCCTCATCGACAATGAGAAGGCGATTGGTTCGCGAAACAGCTTCAGCGGTTACACCCTTGACATCGAAAGGCAGAAGCGTTTGAGCATCCACGAGTTCTACCTCAATACCCAGTTCTGACAGACGATCCGCAGCATTTGTGCAGAGATTAAAGGTTGAGCCGTAGCTCAGAATTGTAATGTCTGACCCCGAACGCGTGATTTCTGGTTTTCCAAGCGGCACGGTAAATTCACCGCAATTCGAAGGCATAAATTCTTTTTTGCGGTATCCGTTAAGACACTCTATCA
>JAQCID010000170.1 GCA_027618855.1 Bacteroidota bacterium
CACAGTTCGACAATGTGGTTGTAACACCTGCGAACAGTACAGCACGTCCATGGAACAGACCTCTTTACATCTCTAAAGACAACATCGGGCCCTATGTCAGGTTGGCCAATGGAGCCACTCGATCTTGGTTAAACTATGCTGAGATTTTAAATGGCGGGCCCCTCTCATTTGAAACTTCGGTTGAAGCAAATAACGGCTTCGGCGTCCATGAGTTGGATCGTCCCTCAACCACTGCAAACGATACGAATTTCGTCCCAGTGCCCGCATTTGTTTCTTCGCGTTCATTTCAAGGAAAACGATCTGAAGTCATTTTACATCACCTCGATCAAAATGCAACCATTTACTATGCGCTCAATGGAAATACATGGACCGTCTACGAAAAGCCCATCACTGTAAAATCAAATTCTGAATTCTTCGCTTACGCTGAAGTAAATGGGAACCATTCAAAAGAAGTACACCACGCCATCGTTAAAATTGACAATGACTGGGACGTCAAACTTACCTACCCCTATTCGCCCCAATATGAAGCCTCGGGCACAGCTACGCTTGTTGATGGTCTCAAAGGAGGAGACGAATATCGAACGGGTGACTGGCAAGGTTATTACGCAACCCCTTTTGAAGCGACGATAGATTTAGGGAAATCAACAACCATTACGGGGATGACCTTGGGGTGTGTTCAGGATATAAGACCCTGGATTTGGTTGCCGGAAAATGTGGAATTCTACACCTCATCAGACGGGGTGGATTTTGAGCTATCTGAAAGAGTTGCGCACGATGTGATGGAAGATGATTATGAAAAGCAAGTGTACCGATTCAAGACGGAATCCATGATTGAGAATGTTCGTTTTGTAAGAGTCAAAGCAAATCCCAGAGGCCTGATTCCCGAATGGCATTTAGGTGCTGGGTTCGACCGGTGGACTTTTGTTGATGAATGGGAGATTACTTATAAATAACACTAGACTTTATGCACCCTGAAAACAAGTTCGGATCTTTCTTAGATCATGGTTTGGCCGCAACGACCCCTTATCCCTTAAACGTACACATCGAAAGTGCACAAGGGGTTTGGCTTAAGTGTGAAGGAGGAAAGAAATTGTTCGATGCGATAAGTGGCGTCGGCGTGAGCAATTTCGGGCATGGACACCCTGACATAAGTGCCGCCTTGCATCAACAAATTGACAGAAACCTCCATACAATGGTGTACGGAGAATTCCATCACAAATCTACTGTCAGCGCCGCTGAGCGTTTGACATCCATGCTGCCTGAGACGTTAAACGCTGTTTATTTTGTCAACTCTGGATCAGAGGCTGTTGAAGGTGCACTTAAGCTTGCCAAACGCATCACGGGAAGAAGTAAAATTCTCGCCTGCACAGGTGGATACCATGGAAATACATCTGGGGCTTTGTCGGTTTCGTCAAATATTGAACGCAAAGCACCCTTCCTGCCGCTTCTGCCTGAGGTTGCATTTATAAAATTCAATGACGTTGCTTCACTCCAAGAAATAGATTCTACTGTCGCATGCATGATCGTTGAGACCATACAAGGTGATGCGGGGGTGCAGATCCCTTCGCCTACATGGATGAAATTGTTAAGGGAAGCATGTACGAAATCGGGCACCATGCTGATATTGGACGAAGTTCAATGTGGCATGGGGCGGACAGGTGCGCCATTTGCATTTGACGCATTCAACATCGAGCCTGATATACTTTGTCTAGGGAAAGCCTTAGGTGGTGGCATGCCCATCGGTGCTTTTGTTTCTTCACGTGACAACATGTCCAAACTTTCACACTCCCCGGTTCTGGGTCACATTACAACGTTTGGAGGACATCCTGTGGCTTGTGCAGGAGCTTCAGCAGCACTCGAAATTCTAGTGCCAATGAATTGGAAAGATGTCGAACGAAAGGGTGAACTTTGGGAAACACGACTTAAAGCTCACCCCGAAGTCAAAGAAGTGCGCAGGATAGGCCTTTTTATTGCCGTTGAACTGAAGGATGCCGAAGCAGTAAAAAAGACCATTTTAAAAGGACTCGATGTAGGGGTTCTTTTGTTTTGGTTCTTAAGCGTACCGACCGCCTTCAGGATTGCACCCCCAATTAATATGACGGACGAAGAAGCCGAAGAAGGAATTCAGCTCATCTGTGAAGCCCTTCATTAAAGAAATCCGCGAGAATTTGCATGGACCTTTTTGCATCGGGAAGAATGTCCGGGACAAGATGCCATGCATGCAATGATTTGGCTTCCACATGGCTTGTGACATTCACCTTTGATTTTTTCAGTTCCTCAATCGTTCTCAATGAATCTGAGTAAAAGAATTCGACTTCTGAAACCTGAATGTGGGTTGCTGGAAAACCCTCAAAAGAACCAAAAATAGGAGATACGAGCGGGTCGTCTTCTTTCATTTTACCTATATATTCTCTGCTAAAAGCTACTGTATCTAAATTGTCAAATGGACTGAATTCACTTTCATTTTGTGTATTGCTTTGCGAGCTTTTTGAAAGATCCATCCAAGGTGACAAAAGGGCTAGTTTGGCAGGTAGAGGAGTGCCTTCTTTGATGCTTTTCATGACTGTACAAGCCGCCAAATTGCCACCTGCGGAGTCGCCAATTAAATACGTGTCACCACTTCTCTTCACAACATCTAAAAACACAGAATAAACATCATCTACTGGTGCTGGGTAAGGGTGTTCAGGAGCGAGTCTATATTCCGGAATAATGATTTCACATTTCAGCGCTTTGGCAAGAAAGATCGCTGTAGCCTTATACACGCGGGCTGAACCAAAGGAAAATCCTCCACCATGAAGCCAGACCACACGTTTGTTTTTATCTTCTATTCCTTGAAAGTTAACGATCCCGCAATTCACCCCAGCTATTTCTTCAAAACGAAGACTCCCACCAAACCTTCCAGGGTTCAGTCGAGAAATTCCTTCGACACCCGTTCTGATTTGTTGTGTTGTAACACCTACAATCTCGCGCCTGAGTCTGATCGCAACCGCGTGACCTGAGATTAGCACATCATCAAAGCGACGCGCAATAAATTCTGAAATATTTTGGTAGGTATTGTTTTCCATTTAACTACAAATGACTGAACTTTACGACAATGATTCGATTTACTCCCACAGAAAAAGCAACGCCGAAAATTGGAGATGTACTCCTAAGCGAGCCCTTTCTAGACGATCCATATTTCGGGCGAAAAGCTGTTTTGTTGTGTGAAAACAACAAAGATGGAGCATTTGGACTTGTCTTGAACAATTTCGTGAACATTAAAATCGCGGATGTTTTGGAGGATTTAAACGATGTTTCTGCACGAATCAGTGTAGGTGGCCCTGTGAGCAGCGCCAATCTATATTACCTACACACGTGTCCCGACATAGAAGGTGGTCATGAAATCATTGACGGAGTCTATATGGGAGGTGAATTTGAGTCGCTTAAAGACAAAATAAAAGCGGGCTTCACCTCTTTCCGATTCTTTATAGGCTATTCGGGATGGTCTGACACCCAACTGTCTGATGAAATACGAAGTCATTCTTGGTTTATCACGCGTGCCTCATCAGAAGAAATAATGTCTACAGAAGGTGAGAACGATGAATTCTGGAAACGTTTAATCAACGGCATGGGGCCAGGATACTCTCACATTGCAGAGGCTCCGTCAGATCCTAATTTAAACTGAGTTCAACCTATTTCTAGCGTTACCCTTGCCCCTTCATGCGCGCGTACATTTAAGACGCGACCATCTTCAAAGATCAAGTATTGCCCCTTTATTCC
>JAQCID010000171.1 GCA_027618855.1 Bacteroidota bacterium
ATCCAGAAGTAAAGGACAGGATCAACATTAATAAAAATGGTGAATCCGGAGAAAGAGTCTATAAGTACGTTATTATTCCTAGGGCACCGGGTGACTACAAACTTCCCGAAATAACGACGAGTTATTTCGACCCAAGAGGGAAGCGTTACCTCACCACGAGCACTTCAGAACAAAACATCGTCGTTGTGAGGTCTGACGGGGATGAAAAAGGTGGAACGACGTTTGGCACTAAAACAGATGTCGCTATTCTTAATCACGACATCAGGCATATTGACACCGAACACTCACATTGGGGTTCTAAACATCATGGAAACAAGAAAAAATACCTTTTCCTATTCCTTTTTCTACTGGGTCCTATTGCCGCGGGTGCTGCTTTTCTATTTCGCGTAAATATGAACAATGAATTACGTGACCCAACAGGGTTTAAAAGTAAAAAAGCAAAAAAGATTTTGTCAAAGTCACTCGCAAAATGTGCGGCTGCGGAAAACAAAGAAATACAATTTACGAAGCTGGGAGAAGCACTTGAAATATATCTATGTGCAAAACTACAAGTGGGAAGAAGTTCATTTAGCCGAACGTCTGCGGTTGAGATTTTACAAAATCTCTTAGGTGAAGATGAAGCCTCAAAATGGGATCAACTGCTTAAGACTTGCGAAATGGCAAGATTTGCGCCCGGAGCCTTGCCAGATGTAAACACATCTATTTCTGAAGCAAAAACGTTAGCCGACATTGGCGATATGCGTATCCATCCCTCAAATCGAATGAGCCTCATTGTATTGTTCATTCTCAGCTTTACATCCGCAACGATGACAGCGTCATCAAGTCTGGAAAATGAAACCCTCGATGAAAATTTCAAACTTGCAAATGCAGCATATGTTGAGGGGGAATTCAGTGAGGCCGCCGTATTGTATGAAGAGATCGCACAACAACATCTATGCTTTGAGCTTGAATACAATCTCGGAAATGTTTATTATAAGCTTGATGATATAGGGAAAGCCTTACTTCATTATGAAAGGGCATTGCTTATGAAGCCCCTTGCTGCTGATCTAAGAGCAAATCTTCTCTTAGCTGAATTACGCGCAATAGATCGAATAGAAGAACTTCCTGGTGTAGGTCTCGATAAATTGGCTGCTGTTATTTTTGCTGGAAACATGTATCAGATTTGGCTTATCCTCAGCCTCATCACTTGGACGTTTGCTTTTGTTCTTATTGCGATACGATTGCGATGGAAAAACCGCCTGATCGATCCATATGCACGAGGAGGTGCCTCGGTGAATTTCATCTTGGCCTTCATTTTTATTTTATTCCTTTATGCGACAAATGAACGAATCTCAAAAAGCTCATGCGCAATCATTATGGAAAGCCGCGTAGAAGTCAGGAGTATGCCTGGGAAATTGGGCGTGAGTTTATTCCAACTCCATGAAGGCACAAAAACGTGTATACAAAGTACACAGGACGAATGGACAGAAGTCCTTCTTGAAAATGGAAATGTGGGATGGTTACCTACTTCGGCTTTAGAGCTGATTTAGCAATCCGTAAGGACAAACCCATTTACAAAAGACGTCTAGAGCACCTCGAATCTGAGGGCGGATCTGACTGCGTTTACATCGCGCAGTTGTATGTTGTAGAATCCCGCGGAAAAAGAACTGACATCAAGAGATAAATCTCCTGTAGAACGGGTCTTCCCTTCATAAATGAGAGATCCCTTCATATCAAATATCTGAACCGGAGTATTTGCGAAACTTCCCTCAATGTATATTGTGTGTGACGAAGGGTTGGGTGACACCTTTAAAGAAGAAAGCGACAAAATATTTGTCACATCGTCAACGAGTGGAACCACATCGTAAAGAACAATGTCATCCAGGGCGGCTTCAATTAAGCTGCCACCATCTAAATACTCGCCAATGGTCGTACTGTCTGATGCAACAAACCTTATCTGAAACGCATCAGTTAGCTCAACATAATCAACCAAACGGAAGGCCTTTCGTCTCCAGCTGATATCCTGTTGAAGTGTGTTCTCTAGATATTGCCAAGAATCTCCTCCATCACTTGAAATCTCCACCTGCCACCAATCAGCCGCGGGATTTGCCCCTGTTGCGGGAGCGTTCGCATACCAACGCCAGTAGGACATCACTGGATTGTCGTACTCCGTAAGATCGATCACAGGTGACAACAATGTCGTATGACCCGCATCCACATCATTTGCACCAATCCCAGCATCTGCACCTGGACTTACACCCGTTACAAAGGCATAACCAGCAAAACCTACCGTATGGTCACTATTGGGAGCTGTAATCGTATTGGGGTCACCAAACTCACCAAATGATCCGACAGGAATTGCTTCCTCCCAATCTCCAGTCGTATTGTTGTCTGTAGGGAGACCCAATTCCCAGCTACCGAAATCCGAATACTCATCAGAATCGTTAATCAGATGTGGATAGCACCCTACGATGATATAGTAAGGGAGGTTAAAATTCACGGTTTTATCAGCCGCAAATGGAGTGACACCACTTACACCTCCGAAAACATCTCTGATTTCCAGGTAATACTCAATGACTGTCCCTGCTGGAAAGCCCTCAAGTTCTGCTGTGAAAAAATCACCATCCTGCTCCATGGTGACCTCTGACCAATCATCTGAGGATTGTGTTCTGTAGGAAGCGACTACGTTTTGAAAATACAGACTGTAAGGAAATACAATATCTACCTCAGCCTCTATTTCGATTGTAGACGCTGCGTCCACAAATTCTAAAGGCGCATGGTCCACCGTCGCATAACTAAATAATGTAATCCCGTGTATCGCAAATCCTTCAATAATAGCTGTTGCATTAGGTGTGCCATTCATCAAATCGTTGTCGTCATCGTCAGCTTGTAATACATCAAGGAGAACATCTGTAAAAGCCTGGCCTTCATTGCCATCCGCAGTTGTTGCCTGTAACCCTGGGTAGGCATCCACAAACAAGGACAGAGTGGCAGCCCAATCCCCCCCCATTAACAGATGCGTGTCATACCACGCTCCGGCGATAATTTCGCCATCCGCATGAACTTCGCCGACGAGATTGTCTGGATAAACCTTCGGATCCAAATCATACCTCCTGATCCCATCATTGTTTTCCTCATAAAATCCTTTTCCTATCTCTGCAATATCTCCCAATGACATCGCCCAAAAATCAGCATACCCCTCTCCCATTGCGCCATTGTTAAAACCAGCACCTAACGAGTTATAGAAATAACTGTTGATCGCATGACCGTATTCGTGGTAGACTACATCCGCAATCAATGACGTCGGATTACATCCACCACCTGTGTCAAAAAAATTAATACTCCCGCCATCAAAAAACGCATTGCACTCCCCCTCAACATCGATATTCGTGGTCATAGAAATATCTAGTGCCGTGAAATTTGTGAGCCACTCACGCATGTGATCATGGATCAAATTAACACTTCTGTATGCACTTGCTTCTTTCACGTTGTCTGATACGTCAAGAATGTTATACCCTTCCTGCAAATCAAGAGAAACAGAAGGTGTTACGCCATTCGTAAAGACAGTACTCCATTTGCCTTCAAGCGGAATGTTGACCGCCAAAATCCCTCCCGTCTCATTTGTAATAAACCCACCATTCTCATCGGTAAAGTATACATTGGCACCTAGATCGAGTTTTAAATGCGGCATACCCAACGTTTCTTCTTCTTCAAAAGGGTACATCGCGTGCGCTTGGGCATTTGTTTGGCCAGAAACAACAACCAAATTATTTTCA
>JAQCID010000172.1 GCA_027618855.1 Bacteroidota bacterium
ATCACAAACGCCATTGTCATTGAAGTCGTTATCACAAGGGCAGTTGTTACAAGATTCTGGGCACAGTTCTGAGATTAAAATATCATCCCAATAGAAGCTACAACCTAATAAATCAACTGCGTTAAAACATCCGCCAACAGCTGACACGGCATCATCATCATCTAAACAGGTTTGAATACATGAGGATCCGTCTCCACCACAAAGGCCACACTCGTCAAATTCTAAACATGAACCATCATCTACTGTAGCCACAGGAGAATAGTTACAAGCATTAAAGGATGTACAACCCGTGACGCACGTTCCTTCGATAAGCATTAGTTCCATCTGGAACGTAAAGTGTTCATTGTCGTTTTCAAACTGAGAAAACTGAGAAACCACTTCGTTGATATCCATGCCTTCTTCTAGAGACATGTTATAACCATAGTTTCCGTAAACCAAGGTGTAGGATCCTGTATTTAATGAAAGCTCTGAGGGGATGTTACCTTCAGAATACCCCCCTTCAAAGTCTGTTTGCACAGACCAAATATTGGTTAAGGTATTGTTCTCAAATAATAAGACAGAGGCTTCTGATAAACATGAGAATTCGCAATCCCATAAATTTATATCATAGGAGAGCTCTACAGAAGTAGCGCTATCTAAACTAAAGCTATAGGCATAATAAGACTGAGGGTCTTCAAAAGTCTCAATCCCATTTGCACTTATTGTGTCTGTATTTGTACTGACCTGAACGCCGCATTCTAAAACTCCTAAAGCATTGGGGAAGTCACACGTTCCATCGTCAATAGTTGCTATTGGATTGAAGTTAAAAGCGGTAGAGTCGGTGCAACCTTGATAGTCACACGTTCCATCGTATTGCAGTAGCCCCATCTGGAACGTAAAGTGTCCATTACTATTGTCAAACTGAGAGAACATAGCAACCATATCATTGATAACAATACCTTCTTCTAGAGGCATGTTGTAACCATAGTTACCATAAACTAAAGTGTATGAACCTGGATTTAAAGGAATTTCTGAGGGAATGTTACTCTCTGAATATCCCCAAATGTATTCAGAAACAGACCATATATGGGTTAAGGTATTGTTCTCAAACAACAGGACAGAGGCCACATTAACTTCATACAAAGTGTCCCACACATACATGTCGTAAGAGAGTTCTAAGTAAGAAGCACTGTCTAAACTGAAGCTATAAGCGGAAAAGAATTGAGGGTCTTCAAATTGCTCAATCCCATTTGCACTTATTGTGTCTGTATTTGTACTGACCTGAACGCCGCATTGTAAAACGCCTAAATCAGAGGGGTAGTCACAAGTTCCGTCGTCTATAGTTGCGAATGGATAAAAGTTAAAAGCAGTAGAGTCTGTACAACTTTGACAAGTGCTGTCAGGAAACACCATCAATACATCTATTGAAGAGCAATTGTCAAATCCGATAGGCTCAACTAACAAAGTGTATGCTGTAGGTTGTCCATCAAAGTCTAAAACTGTAGGCTGAGGAACAAATGGATTGTCTAAATACTCCGTTGGAGTCCAAGACCAATCAAATCCGCAAGCATCCTGACCTCCACAACTTACACACCAAGCCAGTTCTTCAAAATTGGCAAATCCATCTTGACAATTTACACTTCCATCACTTGTAAGAACAAAAGAAATACAGCCATCCGGATTTGTTGCCGTAAACGTTGAGCCCGGAATATTCGTATTAAACGTTTGCAGCAAAGCTCCTGTGCCATTCGGCCCATCAAAGACATTGATGAAATCACAACAAGTCTCCATGGTGCCCGAAGAAAAACTCAACGTCATCATGGTTCCATCTCCAACAACATCAGGACAATAGTTGAATACTGTGTTTTCATTGTTCATATAGCAATAATCATAGGACCCTCCTGCCCCGCCACACGAAGAAGGACCATTTCCAGTAAACAAGCCTAACAACTGAACTGGATCTTGGCAAAAGATGACATCATCTCCGGCTGTAATGTTTGTTTGAGGGCCTTCAATCACGGTAATATTAACCGTAGTATCCCAAGTACATCCGAAGTTGTTTGTCACTTGATAGGTAAAGTCGAAAATTCCTGGATTTGGAAATTCCAGATCTACAATGTTCATGTCATCTGAAATAATCAGTACACCTTCGTCAGCAAGGGTTACCTGCCAGAAACTCGAATCTAACTCTAATCCGATTTCTGGAGTGAACGTTGTCACACCAGGCACAATTTCAGGATTAAAATCTATCCCCCACTCGTATAAAAAACCATCATCTCCACCCCATTGATCGAAGACAGTAAAGCTCCAAATACCGTTTAATGGACATCCAACGAAATCGCAAAGATCACCACAAGGGAGGTATACCCCCGCTGGAATAGGGTCTGCCATATCTGGATTAGCGATATCGTCCAACACCCAATCTGCATCCATGTTCCATGAGTAATCAAAACCTTCATTGTCAGGAAGTCCTAAATTGTTTCCTTCAACATCGTCATCGGGCGTACAACCATTGGGATCGGCAGAGCCTGTGGGACCATTCTCCATAAGGATCACCTCTGTTCCGTCGGGACAAGTGACCCACATCGTTAAATCACCTACAAAAGTATGCTCCATATTCGCCGTGATCATTTGAATGTCGTCACAGTCCTCAAGCACTTGACCTTGATCAAAAAAGTCAAGGAACAAATCCGACACAAATGGTATCCCGGTGTCATCAGGCAGTGCGACATCTTCAGAAATGCCCACTGGAGGCAAAGCAGTCCAAGTAATAGACTGGACTGGGTTACCATTGATAAACCCAGGTGAGCCCGCACAAATAGGAGTCGTAAATTCCGTATTAAAGATCGGCAAAGTACTGACGAGGACCTGATGAGGTTGAAGGTTCGTACTGTTACACTCATTCTCGTCAACCACAGTAAGTGTAACAATGTACTCACCTGGTTCAGCATAAGAATGAGGTACAATAAGACCATCAGAAACATCTGTTATTTCTACGTCTCCATCTCCCCAATTCCAAACGAGAGACTCTAGAGCAAAACCATCGGTTCCAAATGCAGACTCTGCAGAAAATGTGATAACATCATCAGGACAAAGACCTATACTTATAGAACCTTCTTGGTTGGTGGGAAATGGATCTGGCGAAACCAACTCAAGTCCCGAAACTGGGTATGAGCACGGAGTCACACAGCTTATTGAAGCAGCCCAACCTATATCGCCTCCAGTAGCATTGTTATTACAAACAAATTGAAACGTAACACAGCCTGTTGGATTATCAATTGAAGCAGTTATACTTACACCATTAAAACTGTTCCCAGTACCTACTCCAACTAAATTCGCTCCAGTATTGTCTCCATCGTAAGCATAAAGAGCATCGTTGTTATTCGGATTCGCATTCGTTTGTAAATCGAAACCTAGAAAATTGATTTGAACGGCATCTCCAGGAACATCAGGACAAAATGTAATCGTATTATTCGTACAAGAATATGGATCTTGTGGGTCTTGCGCACCACCATTGTCATCCGTAAAAACGGCACTCGTACCACACTCATAAATGATAACATCTTCTGACCCCATTGTGTAGATAGTAGACTGAGCTGTTAAACCCAGCGTAAAGACACAAAGTAAAAAAGTAAACAAATATCTCATATCCTTAGGTTTAGGTTTTTAAGATAAGACTATTCGCAAATCTCTCCAAATAATGATAAGAAACTCAAAAGATCTTGGGTTGCAACGACACCATTGCCATCTAAATCA
>JAQCID010000173.1 GCA_027618855.1 Bacteroidota bacterium
GCCTAACCTCGTGTATGCAAAGGGTCCACCATTGGCATCCGGCACGAGCTTCCCCAGATACCCGAAAACGACGGCCAGCAACACCGCTCCCAAAGACGCACAAATCCACCCCACGATACTGATTCCTCCGAACGCTGCAAGTGCGGCAGGCAACATGAAGACGCCGGAGCCAATCATGTTTCCGATGACGAGGGCCGTACACCCCCAGAATCCTATTTTTTTTGCGTTGTGGATGTTCCCGTTTTTTCTTCGGCGTCAAGATAAATAGAACCCCCTTGATTGTGAGAAGTTTTCACCGTGAAAAGACATCAAACTCAGGAGTTGTGTTTTAAAACAGCTCACACCTGTGCTTTCGAATCATCAATGGGAGATAGAAAAAACTTGATTGTTGGGTGTGGTGATCTCTACGATGGTGTCTTTGACATCGAATAATTTGATCTTTAAATCTGGATGCAAAAAAACTTCTGTATGTGGCAAGGATTCAAGAAGATGGCTGTTGTCTCCAAACCCTTCCGGACACGCTTCGATGTCAACGGAGTAATTCACCTCTCCAGTCACGAGGTCGAAACGTATTTCGATTTTTTCATCACAGAATGAACCAAAGTATGACTCATGTGAATTCAGAAGGAATTCATGGTCCCTAAATCCGTAAACAGACGTTTCACTCCACCTCCAATTGCTGCCCCCACTGTGAGAGATGTGAATCATGTGGTCCTCGGCATATGCCCCTTGAAATGGGTCTCCGAGGACACCACCCTCATCCGTTCCTAAGATCGCATGACTTGAGATTTTCCAAAGGTGCCATGTCGCATCTTTTTGTTTTAAAACCATGAGGTCTCTGGGGACATTAAAATCAGAGGAGTCTGATCGGTTCACAACGAGAACCATTTCCGCGATGGTGTCACCGTCCAAATCCCCATAACTCATCTCAATGATCTCTACATAAGATTCAATCTCAATGCCATGAATCTCTGAGAGTGAGAACGTTTGGCCCCATCCAGTTGTGATGAACAGAAGCATGGAAAATGACGTCAACAGACCCATTTTCAATTGAACCTTCGTCTTCGAGCCTCCCTGCAACGATAAAAGTCGAGTTGTCTTCAAGGGGAGGAGCTTCGTTCGTTATTCATTGCAGTCCATTTGATTGAAGCCTCTAAAATAGCACTGTTTTCACAAGAACCAAGTTTGGGTTGATTCTGCGTGCTCAATCAACGACAAATTTCCTCTCACTTGTCCCATCACTGAAGATGTATATCACATAAGCATTGGGTGTCGGTATGACCTCTCGGCCCAACACATCAACTGTTTTAAGGAGGTGTCTTTTGGAGTTTATTTCTTCAACAGAGGTTGAGGATTCATCCATGATGCATCGGATACAATTCCCATCGGCTCGGTCTCGGTTTCCCATAAACGAATCGTTGAGGCTGATGCCAAGTAGCCGTGTAAGTGTTCCGCTTGAAGAGCTGGTTCGGTATCCCACAAAGGTCCCAACATTGCCAACAGCTCCTGTCATTCTGCTTCTTGCACCTGCAAGAGTGAGTTTCAGGGGCGAAGCAAAAGCTCCCTCTGCATTGTTGCTTGTCCAGCTTAGTCTCTCCGCTTCTACTTCTTCCTCAGTGGGAAGTCTGAATCCTGAAGGACATGGGTTGTTGATTCCCTCAACACCTTGCCACAGATTGTCGTCAGGTGTCATGAGCCAATCGGAATTGGCCAAAATAAACTCAGAATGATTGGGCGTGTTGTTGTCTGAAATGTCTGACGTAGTCAAAGATGTGCGGTGTTGATGCCCGTCCGAGTTTCGTCCCCATTGGTAGAGGTCTCCGTATGCATTTTCATCTGTAGGAGATGTTGCAACTTGTGTTGCACCTAAGTTTCTGTCCATCCAGACTCTTCCCGTTTCTGGATTCGTCACCGTCGAGATGGTCTGACAAAATGCGGTTGAAACCAAGATGCAATTTAAAACTGTGAGAGATGTTTTCTTCATCTTTATCTGTGTTGAACGATGACCTTCTTTTCAACCGAACCATCATCGTAGAGATACAGTTGAGGTATGTTGCGTTGAACGTTTGTCTCTCTTCCCAACACATCCACGACTTTGATCAGTGTGCGGTTAAGATGGATGTCTGCCTCAAGTATGTCATTGGTAAAAATGTCAGACAAGGGGAAACGGAATACACCTTTTGTGTGAGTAGCGGCAACAATATAATTGTTGTTGAGTTCCAAATCAAAAACATTTAAGTCCAGTAAGCCCTCGTTGATTTGAGTCCAGTTCTCACCGTTGTCGAGAGAGTAAAAAACCCCTTGTGATGTTGATCCAGCCAGTACGATGCTGCTGTTGCTGGCAAAACCTCTGTATGAACTCGATGCAATCCCATTCGTCAGTAACGTCCAGTTGTCTCCGTAATCGGTAGAGCGGTAGACACCAGTCCCGTTTTGTCCCCCAGCAAAGACAGTAGAGCCTTGCGCTTGTATCGCCCTGAAATTTTCTGAGGTAAGTCCATTGTTCACAGCAGTCCAGTTCTGTCCTTCATCGGTGCTTTTGTAGACACCACTTCCTTGAGTGCCCACAAATAAGATTGAATCCTGCACCATACAAATGCTTCTACAATCGATTCCAGACATCCCCGCAGAAGTCCAATTTTCTCCATGGTCATTTGAATGGAAAACCCCTGATAATGTTGAGAGAAACAGGTTCTCTTCAGAAGAAATAATCCCATGACTCAAACCTTGCGAGATCCCAGAACTATAATTGTTCCAATTGTCTCCATTGTCAGAGCTTCTAAACACACCTTGAGAGGTGCACGTATAAATGAAGGTGCCATCCTCGGTAAGGCTTCTGGTAGGTCCCATAGAATCATTTCCTGAGTTGGAGAAAGTATACGTTCCAGATTCATCTGAAGAGCGGTACGCTCCTGTAGCGCCTCCGAAGAAATCATATTCGCTTGTGGTCAGAAGAGATTGTACATCTAGGTTTTCTGACCCGAGGCTCTGTTGCCATTGTGCATTGGCAGTAATGACACTGCTTGTTAAGATCAATGTTGACAGTAAAAACTTCATGTTCATGTTATATTTTATATTCGATAATATCTCCAGGTTGGCACTCTAACACCTTGCAAATTGATGCAAGGGTTGAAAATCGCACAGCTTTTGCTTTGTTGTTTTTGAGAATTGAAAGGTTAGCGATCGTGATGCCTACTTTTTCGGAGAGTTCCGTTAAGCTCATCTTTCGCTTGGCCAGCATGACGTCTAGATTGACTGAAATCATCACTATATCGTTAATTCGTGTTCTTTCTCAATCCTTGCACCATGAAGAAAGATATGCGACAGAATCCAAAAGATGCATGCGCTAATGAGTACGCTAATGCTTGGGAAGTTCGTCGCAATGTGAATGTTTGCAACAGGATGAGTGAGCACAGATTCACCCCAGCATAAGGTCACCACCAACGATGAAGTTGTTTTGATGAGCCAAACTGAAAAAAGGAGATATGAAATTAGCCGTATGTTTTTGATGGTTTCTCCTTTGAAATAGTCTCCCTGGTTGATTTGATGCATAAATCTTTTGAAGTAAAAAGTGCAACAGGTTAACAAATAAAGGATGCACAATGATGTGCTTAATATGAGCAACTGTTGGGTCGTGGGAAGAGATTGGAAGTATGAATGTTTATAGTTCAAGCGGTCTTTTATCCCCATCTTTCCACGTCTCTTGTTGTTGAAGGCGCCCTCTTCTTTTTTGAT
>JAQCID010000174.1 GCA_027618855.1 Bacteroidota bacterium
GTTGTTACACCGTGTTCTGCTTCTTGGTAAAGGCTATATAACTGTTCTAAATTCATATGTAAACTCCTGATGTATTTTTCAAGTAAAATGCCCCAACGTACAATCGTACGTTGGGGCATTTATTCATGTCTCAAGTCTTCGGTGTACTTTTCGTTTACTGACCCTGGAAAGGTACAGGTGCTCCTACACGCGTCATTGCGCAACGGAAACCGACCGTTGACGAAGATTTTCTTTCGTCTAAAAAACGTCTGGTACCAGGCACAAGCCAGTACGCTCGATCATTCCAACTTCCTCCTTTATATACACGAGATTCGTTGTTGACCAATGTCGAATTTCCGTAATCGTACATGCGACTGGAATTTGAACTTGCATCCTCAGGTTGATTGTACATTGTAGAGCTATATGTGTCCCCATCTCTGTAATCAATATTGTCAGCTACGCGGTAGTTTGAGCGACCTAGGTTTTCCTCTAACGTCACGTCACGGTATTTCATGTCACCTGGCACAGCAATAATATTCTCACTTAACCCTTTTCTCAAGTCAGCTGCGATTAATGCTTCACTGTCTTCGATCATCTCAATGGCCTCATCCATCGTGTTCATACTTTCCTCTTCTTGATTGTCTCGACTCTTCTCAAGAGCCTCTTCAACCTTTTTTTCTACATTTTCTAATAAATTCTCATCTTCTTCACCCAGTCCTCTGCCTCCTTTGCCTTTTTCTGTTCTGTAATCGGACAGGAAATTCCCAATGCGGTTCAGGTCGTAAACAACATATTCGTATTTTTCATCAGGATCTCCTTTAGAATTAAGCACCTTTGTTTTGTAGTTATTTCCTCTGAATGGACGGAATTCCTCGTTGTCTAAACTTGAAAAAGGACGGTATACATCCATCACCCATTCGTTGACGTTTCCTGCCATGTTAAATAGCCCGTAATCATTTGGGGCATAATTATGTACATTCACAGTAATGTCGCCGAAATCGTCTAGATCGCCAGCGATACCCATAAAGTCTCCACGTCCACGAACAAAGTTCGCATTGATGTTTCCATATTCTTTCGATCTCAGTTCATCATTTCTGATGTAGTGTCCGTCCCATGGATACGTTCTTCTCTCTTCAATAAGTTCGCCGTAGCTATTTCCGATGAGTCCCAGTGCAGCATATTCCCACTCGGCTTCTGTAGGCAATCTGTAATCGGGCAGAAGCAATCCATCTTCAAGTGAGATGTCACGGTATTCAGATTGGCCATAAGATTTCACTCCCTCTACTTCGCCAGTCCCTACATATTGATTGTTGAAATATGTCTCAGTGGTAAAGTGTTCTACATCTGATTGACCATATGGATTGTCAACCAAAAGTCCCTCTCTGATAAGAATGCCTTCATTCACACGATCGGTACGCCATTTACAGAATTCATTTGCTTGTCTCCACGAAACACCTACAACAGGATAGTCACGGTAAGCAGGATGTCTTAGGTAGTATTTTACCAAAGGCTCGTTGTAAGCCAGTTTCTCACGCCAAGCAAGCGTGTCAGGGAGTGCTCTTTCTACTATTTCAGAGTTGTCAGCACCATAAATTCGCTCTAACCATGTGATGTATTCTAACCAAAAATGATTCGTCACTTCTGTTTCGTCCATGTAAAAGGTTGAAACGGTCACCCTGCGAGGTGAATTGTCCCATGATCCCATCAAATCATCCTCGACTTGTCCCATGGTAAATGTTCCTCCTTCGACAAGAATCAACCCGGGGCCGGTTTGTTGTTCAAAAAATGTGCTTTTTTCAAATCCGCCATTTGCGGCGTCGTTGTAAGCCCATCCAGTAGCGCCAGAACGCTCGTAGTAACAGCCAGAAAGTACAGTCAGTAGAATTAAAAGCGAAAGAATGCTTGAGGAATTTTTCCAGGTCATCTTATATATATTTTGAGAATGTTAGTTTATCGTTCTTGCAGGTTAGCTTGACCGATAATAGATCTTTAGGTTCATATATAACTAAAAAGTAGGGCAAGGTATTTTGCGGAACTTGCCTTTTTTTTGTGAGCAATCGAATTTCAAGGTCATACTTAGCTCGTGAGCACCCCCTGTAGCAGGCGTTAGCTCTGATATTGTAATGTCGTAACTGTATCCGAAACGCATGATGTCCGTTTCTACACCTAAAACGGCAATTAAAGCATCTCTGTAGTCAGTGAAAACAACCCCACGATACCAAACTCCTCCAAACAAAGGTCCTTTATTTACAAACAGACCGAGATTCATTTGCTTAAACTCACCTTGTTGACGGAACAGGAAACTTGGAGAGATAGATGCGACCACTTCTCTGCGAATATTTGTCTTTAATGGAAATTTTCCTCCTCCATGAATGGTGAGTTTCATAGGCAAACGACTTAACCCTACCACCAATGACTCATTAGGCTCATTCAGATGGTGAGCGGCGAAACCGAGATGGAATTTCTCTGTGAACACCAACATTCCAGCACCGAAATCTACATTCTGAACTGTTCCACCTCTGGGTGTGTCTTGGGTTTCATAGATGAATCCACGTCGAGGATCGATCATGTCCCCAAATGTCAGATTGCTCCAATCGAGCGCTTTTTGAAAATAACTTGCTTCTAGCGCTGCTCTGATCGAAATCTTCCGAGTTAGCGCTTGCTGATACGCATACATTCCCGTCACTCGAGTTGTAGAAAGCGTGTTTTGGCCAGCCTGATCACGCAAGACAGTAAGACCTAATCCACCTTGTATACTTTGAAGGTGCTGGTCATAAGAAACAGCTTGAGTGACATAGGATCCACTCATGGCAGGCCATTGATTCCTGTATCCCATCACCATGCGAGGACACCTGTCAGACCCAGCAAAAGCTGGATTTAAGAACAGAGGATTCGCGTAGTACTGTGTAAATTCTGGGTCTTGAGCTTGCGCATCATTTGACGTGCAAACTAACATGATTCCCGCAAGAAGCGCGAATCCAAAAACGGATATTAGAGGTGATTTCAACATAGAGGTTCCCATTGAACCCACAATAATACGGAAATTTTACCGACTTTAAGGTTGCAATAACCTTGTATTGTTTGCGTTTGTTTCATGATTGTGCCCGAAATTTGGCATTATTATTATTATAAATAACATGCAGCATAAAATGATATTCACACGACTTCGTTTGTTCGCCTTGCTTTTCAGCTTAAATGTTGTTTTTGTATATGGTGTTTTAGGGCAAGAGGATTTTTCGGTTTTAGGTGAAGTTGTTGTTGCAGATTTGTCATTTAATGATGAAAATTTAAATTTTGTGATCGGTGAAGTCAAAATTCCCTCACATTGGTCTGGAATAGAAGTACTCGACAAAGATTTGAATTGGGAACTTGTTGTTGGCAATGTTGAAGTTGAGAATGTCGATCACATTCGCACGGGATGGAGAATTGTCAGGGGTACGAATTCTACAGAGTGGTATGCTCAGTTCAGATCTCCCAAGTATAGAATGAACAATGAGGGAGTACTAGAGAAATTAACACATTGGTCAGGCATCCTAGGCAGTTCTCCTGTGGGGGGAAGTAGATTCCAAAGAGTTTGGCCTGAACATTCGGTCTTGTCTGAGGGAGCTTGGTTGAAATTTGCAACAGGGCAGGAGGGTATATTCAAGATTGGTTACGCTGACTTGGTCGCTTCGGGTGTGAATCCAGACACCATTGATTTCGCGTCCATTCAATTGTTTGGAGGAGGAGGCAGAGCG
>JAQCID010000175.1 GCA_027618855.1 Bacteroidota bacterium
TTAAAGGAGGTGCAGACCCTCTATACTGGGGAGAACAGAGATACACTGGGGGTGCTTTTTATTTCGGAGCCATCGCTTTTGCTTTGTTCCTTGCATTCTTTTTCGTCGGAAAGGATCGCATCAAGTGGCCCCTTCTGTTTGTCACTGTTCTGGCGATTATTTTGTCATGGCGTGACACGTCTTTTGTTTCGGAGTTCTTTATAGATCATTTCCCCCTTTTTAATAAATTTAGGGACACGAAGATGATGCTCGTCATTGTGCAAGTTGCCGTGGCCACTGGCGCAACGCTTGCCCTTAAAGAAATTTGGGAGGAAACCAATTCTAAGAATTGGAAACCTTGGCTTTATTCGTTTGGAGGAATTGTATTTGTCTTGGCGCTTTTTTATGCGCTTCCTTTGATCTTTTTCGACTTTACTTCAAGCATCAGAAATGATCAAGCTGTGTTGCAATTGGGCAAATCAAGCGCGGTAGATTTGAGGATTGATCTTTTTCGAGATGACATTCTAAGGACCATGGGGCTTCTCATTGTGTTCCTAGGCTTGGTCATTTTAACACTCAAAAATATCCTTAACCGAAAGGCATCGATTGCTATTTTGTCAGTTCTCATGATTGCCGAAATTATGGTCGTCAACAGTCGGTATTCGGTCAATTGGGTGCCTGCGTTTGAAGCCGCTTACCCATTTGAGGCCACACCTCCAGATTTGGCAATATTGTCATCACAAACTGCCGGGTTAAATGGGTATGAAGATCTCAAGAAATCTTACATTGAGATTGAAGAAGAGAAATTAGGCCACAAATTGACTCGCTTACATTCAAGGGCTGAATTGGCGGCTTCTTTTGGCGCATTAAACGCATTAACCCATTACCGTGTTCTCGATTGGCAAAATCCATTTAATGACGCCAGAACCTCTTATTTTCACAAATCTGTAGGCGGATATCACGGTGCAAAACTGCAACGATATCAAGATTTTATTGACCGTGTTTTGCTTCCGGAAAGAGAAGATTTCGTGGCATTTGCAGAAACCTCAGGAATTGGCTTGGCGACCACGCGTCTCAAAGCTCTTGCAATGCTTAACACCAAGTATATCATTTTGCCCGGAGCTGAGCAGCCCCTTCCTTTAGCAGGTGCATTAGGGCCTGCTTGGGTTGCAGATAACATTCTGTGGGTGGATAATGCAGAAGCAGAAATTTCGCAAATAAGAAATGTAGACCTCGCTTCTACGGCGATCGTGCACACAGACTTTTTATCGGAAACAGCTTCATTTTCGATCCCTGACAGTGATGTTCCTTCGGATAACATTTCGGATGTTTCTCTCACTCATTATCATCCTGATGGATCTACATATGAAGTAAGTACTGCGCAAGATGGACTGTTCGTGTTCAGTGAGGTTTGGTATCCTGAAGGATGGAAAGCAACAGTCGATGGATTAGAAGTGCCTCTTGTGAGGGCAAATTATATACTGCGTGCGCTTCCAATAGCGGCCGGGCGCCATACAGTAGAGCTTAGTTTTGAACCTTCAGGCAGGAAATTGGCAGGGTTAGCGAGTGGATTGGGATCTGCTGTTTTATTGATCTTTCTTCTCTCTATGAATTATATGGCATATATGGAAAGCCGTAAAAGTGTAGGGTAATGAATCTGATTCACACAAGTTTATCGAACGATTGGGACGATGCGTTTTGGGCCAAATGGGACAACTTCCTGACAGAAAACCCAAGCGCATACCTTGATTCCAGATCTGTAAAAGCAGCATTAGATGTTCCACAAAGAGCATTAAGAGCACTTTGTTGGGTAGATGATTCGCGTAATATATTAGGTATTGCTACAACAGAGGATACTGCAGCTGTCAGTCAATCAAAAGGTCAATTTCTGAAAGCAGACAGGCCTGTTTTCAAGCTTGCGCAAAGATATTTATATCGTGGAGATGGCAAGTTTAAACTGAATATAAGGGTATTAGGAATGGTGCTCTCCAGTGGAGATCATGCATTTAGATTCTCGGATAATTTGTCAAAAGAAGAAATACACAATGCCATTGACGAGGCGGTATATCTTCGTCCATTGCCGGATTCAACCGTTCCACGGTCAATCCTTGTTAAGGATCACTACAGTGAGCTTCCTTGGGAAGATCGGTTTGCTGGGAAATCTAATTGGCATCCCAAATGGGTGGATTTGGAATTTGATCCCGTGATGGAGATTGATTTGAAGTCTGATTGGAAGAGTTTTGAGGATTATAGCAATGCGTTACGGAAAAAATCCAGAACGAAAATAAGAAAGATTTTTAAAAGTTCAGAAGAGTTGGTTCAAAGGGATTTGTCTCTGAAGGAGGTGATTTCGCTCTCGGATGCATTGTACGATTTATATTCAAAAGTGTATGGAAGACCTGGTTTTCAACTGGGGAAACTGCACAAAGAGGATATCATTTCCCTGAAAAAACATTGGGGAGTTGACTTTCCTGTCATTGGTTATTATTTTGAAGGAAACCTTGTAGGATTTCAGTGCGGCATCGTTACCCATTATACTGTAGAAGCTTTTTTTGTTGGTTTTAATGAAGATGAAAACAGAGTCCATGCAATCTATCAAAGGATGTTGCTTGAATTTGTTTCTCAAGGGATTGAACGAGGAGCAAGTAAGATTTCTCTTGGCAGAACGGCATTGAATATTAAATCTTCATTGGGAGCCTTGCCCAGAAGATTGTCCTGTCATATGAGGGTCAATAAACCTGCGATTCATTTCTTATTAAGAGTCATTGCTGGCGCTTCTTCACCGAAAATCCCACAACTTAAAAGAGCGTGGAAAGATGATGTTATTCAACCCTAAGCGATATTATATTCGCACTTTTATACAGAAATTACATGAACAATAAAGTCGCATTCGTATTGATTGGTGTTTGGCTTTCAGCGCTTACCTATTTACAACTCTCACCTGAACCTGTTGTGGTCTCAGACAAAGGGTCTGCTGTGATTGCCTATGTACATGGTGACACCATTCAACAAGGCATGTTGTTAATTCAAAGCCTGGAGGCGACCCTCAGAGAAAAAATGACAGAGGTTGAGTCTGTTTTGAAAGCACAAGCTCTCCCATTTCAAGAAGAGGCGCAAGAACTGATCAGCTATGCAAATTCAGGACAGGCATCGTCTGATGAGATTGATATTGCGAGTCGGAGGGTAGGCGAAATTGAAAACATTTTAGAAAGGATGCAATACGACGCTGAGCAAAGTTTTGCACTTCGCGAGAAAGCGATGCAGGACACGATTGCTGAACATCTCACAGGAACACTCCGTACATTTTCTAAAGATCGTGGAATTGATTTGGTTTTAAATTGGGGTCTCAGTGGTGAAGGTGTTCTTTATGGGACAGATTCACGAGATATAACAACCGAGGTTTTGGAAGCTTTAAACGGACCTAAATAAATATTGATTATGATTCTCTCTGACACAAAAAAGAAGGAGCATATTGTGGAGTATATTTTGTTTTTATGGCAAATTGAAGACCTTATTCGCGCCGCTAAATTCAATCCAGACATTCTTGAGAGTTGGGCTGAGGAAACTGCAATGAGGGAGGATACTGATCCTGATAGAGAAAAAGAATGGATCGTGGGAGTGGCTCAATCTATGCGAATAGAGGGGAAGGAAGAGTCGGGCCACATCACCAAAGTAAGTGAACCATTGGTGGAATTGGCTCACCTTCACGAAATACTTCTAGGA
>JAQCID010000176.1 GCA_027618855.1 Bacteroidota bacterium
GCCACGGCGGATTCAGTAGGCAGAATCATTGAATTCCTGGACGTGGATGTTCTGGGGCTTCAAGAAATAGATGACACAACCCTTTTCAGACAAGTGACCCACACTGTGCCAGGCTATGAACTGTTTATTGCGGACGGTTGGTTTGGAGGACTTGCGTACGTCTACAAGACGAGCACGGTAAATATCCAGTCCATTTATAAGATCTATGAGAGCTCACCGTTCTGGAATGCGTTTCCCAGATCCCCTTTGGTGATGGAACTCACATTTATGGGGGAAGAAATTGTTGTGATCAACAACCACTTCAAATGCTGTGGCAATGGCATACTCGACATGGGCAATACCTCGGATGAGGAATACAGACGCTATGAAGCCAGCTCCCTGCTTAAAGAATACATCGATACAAATTTCCCTTCCTCACGGGTGATCGTTTTGGGAGACTTGAACGACATTCTCACCGACAACTATGCAAACAACGTGTTCAAGGTGTTTTTAGAGGACCCCACAAACTACCGTTTTGCAGATGAGGAGATTGCTTCCGGCGCATCGACAGGTTGGTCCTATCCTGGTTGGCCTTCACACATCGACCACATCCTCATTACAAACGAGCTCTTCGGTGATCTTTCAAATCCTGGCGCTGAAGTCGCAACAATCAAGGTTGACGATTTCATGTCGGGCGGATTTTCAAGCTATGATTATTACATTTCCGACCACAGACCCGTGGGAATGAAAATCCAAGTGACTCCCGCTTCAGTAGGTTTCGTGGAAGAATCGCACACCCACTTCGAGATTTTCCCCAATCCCACACACGGACAGGTATCCATCGACTTGACGCAATGCAACGCTCCCACTGAACTTAACATCACCGATGTACATGGGAAATCCATCTACACCATGCGCTGTCCGAAAGGAGAATTGATCGATTTGAACTTTGAAGGACCCGCTGGAATATATCTGGTGAGTCTGGAATCTGGGGACACCAAATCTGTGACGAGATTGATCAAAGAGTAAACGGCATCCTTTTTTCATCCTGCGGCGCGACAACCGATTTTCCTTAAATCCGCATCGTTTTCTATCCACCCTTCCTGACCAGAAACGTGGATTTTAACCCAATTTTCAAAGTAAAAATCTGATTGTATGGGATCCTCAACAGCCATGCGGAGTAATGTGACTTTTGTGTTTGGAACTAAAGTCACAGTCTTCGTCGCTAAAGGGGTGTCACCAAATGGATCAATGGTTATTTCTAATTCACACGCATTCGGAGGAAATCTGACACCATCTTTTATCTTTAAAATGTAATATTCGTTTTTACGCTGAACATTTAGGAAGTCAAAGTCCAAATGCAACATTTCATTCCTTTCTGTGAGGTTAAATGGCAATTCATACGCAAAATACCCTGACCACCCTACCCCTTCGATATCTCCATTTTTCGTGATGAAGCTACCCGCAATCTGACAGATATCAGATTGCATGATGTTGTGTTCTTGAAGTTGCAAGAATGAAACCGTTTGATACCCTGGCGCAGAGGTAAAATCTAAATCGAATTGAAGCAAGGTCATTTTCTCATCAGAGCGTATCTCAGACACATAGACTGAATTGCTGGATTCTATAAGAAAGTCCCGATCTATATAAAGTGCCTCTTTAAAAAATTCTGCTTCTAAAATGTCATTCTTATACAGAGACAAACTTTCCGTGGACCAACTCACGTCTCTGTTTGGCGTGTTTGTCGTATCGTGAGCCACACAGACCAGGTTTTCATAAAGTTGATAGCTTGTATTTTCAAAACGAACAGAGCGTATCAATTGCGCTTTTTCATAAAATTTTCCGTCAGCTGTGATTGATATGTCAGTGCGAACAGCATCCGGTGTGTCTGAACAGCTGCTCAGAATCACAACAATGCAAAAAAATAGAGAGGTCAATTTCATAGCAGCAAGATTTACAATTCATCAAATCGGAGTTGTGCAATATAATAAAAATGATCGTGGAGAAGCGGGGCTGGAAATCGAAACATTTTGAGGCGTGGATGGGAATATGATGTTTGTCAAGTCAACATTTCAAATACATTTGTAACATGAGAACAATGATTGCCATTTTATTATTCGCGCCAATTTTAGTGTCTGGTCAAGAAAATAGTACAGAGAAATTTGTAGAATTAAATGTTGGAATGGCATCAATAGACGGTTATAGCTATAGTTTAGATTTTCCAGGGGCCAGTTTACAGGGTCGCCAAACGCATCAAATTGCAGAAAATAGAATTTTCGAGCACCAGGTAGGCTTTGCTTTCCCAAGTATAGTCACTGGAAAATTAGCCTATGGAATAGGAAATCTTTAAGAATACATTGCCATAGCCGTTAGGCCATGGCCTTTGTCTGTTGGACCACAAGCTAAAATTGGAAGGCTGTCGCTAAGTTTTGAAGTGGGCACTGATGATGGAATTAGCGCTGATGCTGGTTTCATTTCAACCATAGCATACAGATGGACTGTTGGAAGGTGAAACAGTAAGAAAGGTTGATCTATTTTTTGTGTCTTAGAATGCCATTTCAACTTGGAATCGGAACATCAGCGTTTTGTCCTCTGAGAGACTTACCTGGTTCGTTTCTGTGAGGATACTGAAATCCGTTTGGACTTTAATGCTATGCCCCTTGATGTACTTCGACAATCCGAACGTGATCATTTCTTGTAGGTCCCGCCCTGATTCTCGCTCTGGCGTAATTGTTGTCACACGAATGGAAGGTTCAAGGTTGTTCTTAAGGAGGTATCCTGCTTGCACATTTATGCCAGTACCCGTATAGTAATTGTTGATGATTGACCCACCTTCGTCCTCTACTCTGCCTCCCGTCATGGACTTGTTTGCATACTCCGCGAGCAATGAAAATCCTTTGTACTTCAACAACACATCCGCAAGGACTGTGTTCAGATCTGTCAGCACAGAATCGATTGCCTCATCGTTTGCATCCTCAATGTAGCTTCCGAGGTTCCCTCCTACTCTGGCTGCATTTTTATTGACGTCATAGGTGACTCCAAAAGAAACTTTAGGGGTCTCTTCTCGCTTTAAGTCAGAACTGAAATAATCTCCTTTCCCCGTGAACTCGCCCAGTGGCAAAATCTCAAGGCGGCCTGTATATTCAAACCCATTTAAAGGAATGGGGTCTTTTTTATTTGTTCTGTTGCGCCCCTCGCCTTGTGAGATGGCGAGCGCTTGTCGGGTAGCTACAGCGCCGAAGTTGACTTTATTCCGGAATTGAACCCCCATGTCTCGGTCTATGTTAAATCTTGAGTTTACGAGACTGCGGTCTACAAATTGAAGTTTCTGTGAAGAGATCACACGCTCGCGATTGCCTGGGAGTTTTGTTTGGCCTATCCACACCTCCATGTTTTTATAAAAATTCCAACTCACGAACGCATCTAAAATCAGATTCGACGTGTTGTTGGTGTGAATGCTTTCGCCACCATGATCTCTGTTTGAAAGTCCAAGCTCAATCTTGTACTTCAGCTTAGGTGAATATGCAAAACCTGAAAACTTCAGTCTGGAACGACGAATCAGCCAGTTGGAGGTCATGCCATCCATACTGATATTGTCCGATGGGGCCTCAAACATGAATAAGCTTTGTACCCTCGCATTAAACTTCATGGAGAAACTCGAGTCGCTTGCGACCACATACACCCCCTTTCCAAATGAACTTTCCA
>JAQCID010000177.1 GCA_027618855.1 Bacteroidota bacterium
CCGGGTGAGTGTATACAAATATCTCGTTGGAATCATTTATTTGGACTGCCATCTGGAGGTTAGAGAGCATGGAACGCGAAGACCTTCCAGCTAAGGAAACAATCACATTGCGACGGTAGTAATCTAATTTTTCTAACAGAGAGCCGATAGAATTTCGAGAAGCATTCACTGTGTCAAATAGCAGGGAGTCTGCATATACTGTATTCGTTTGCAATTCCCTGTTAAAAACATCAAGAAATCTCTCCTCAAGTTCCAAATCATTCCCACCCGACATGACGAAAACGACATTGTCCTGGCTGTGCTTTTTAGCGATATCTCGGGCCATCACATCAACTGCGTAAAGCTGTGATGGGATGACAGTACGAATGGCGTCAGACCCTCTTAAAAAAGCAGCTGGCACAGGTGTAAGTAAAATGTGCTCAGCGCCTGTGCGTTCGATGGCTCTCCGACTTATTGATATCGGACTGAGTTGCAAAGGTCCGAAGACGACATCCGCATCATAGATATCCTCAACACCCCAGTGATTAAGTCCCAAAGAGTTTGCGACTTCATCGAAAAAAAGCAATTCAATGTGATACCCCTCATTGCTCAATCTCTCAGCTGCCCATTGAATCCCGTGCATGTTTTCTACAGCAATTTCACGCATTCTTAACTCACGTCGTGCTGGAGGGGTTCCTTTTTCCTCTAACAAGTCTGTGAAAAACGGGAGAATAGTCACCGCACGGAAATCTGTTTGAGCCTGAAGAGTGTCGGATTGACCTTGAAGAGAAAATGCAACCAGAAAGGTCGCCATGAATACAATGGCTGAACATCTTTTAGAAAAAGCAATCGATATGCGATGATGTATTACTCCCATTCTATGGTTGCTGGTGGTTTTGAGCTAATATCGTACACAACTCGGTTAACTCCTCTCACCTTGTTGATGATATCATTAGAAACTTTTGCTAAAAACTCATAAGGAAGATGTGACCAATCAGCCGTCATTCCGTCTGTACTCGTTACCGCTCTTAGTGCGACAGCATTCTCATACGTGCGCTCATCACCCATTACACCCACAGATTGGACTGGGAGAAGCATTGCTCCTGCTTGCCAAACCTCATCGTACAAGCCAGCTTCTCTCAAACCATTGATAAAGATCGCATCTACTTCTTGTAGCACCCTCACTTTCTCCGGTGTTACGTCACCCAAGATTCGAATCCCCAGTCCAGGTCCCGGAAAAGGATGCCTACCTAGCAGGCTTGCATTGATTCCAAGGGCTTTGCCCACTCTGCGTACTTCGTCCTTAAAAATGGAGCGCAACGGCTCAATCACCTTAAGGGTCATATAGTCCGGCAAACCGCCCACATTGTGGTGGCTCTTAATCGTCGCTGAAGGTCCGCCAGTTGCACTCACGGACTCGATGACGTCGGGATAAATCGTTCCCTGCCCAAGCCAATTTGCGCCCTCAACTTTTTTGGATGCCTCATCGAACACTTCGACAAAAACGCGACCTATGGCTTTGCGCTTGAGTTCGGGATCACTCAGACCTGAAAGCGCGTCCATAAACTTATCTCCTGCACGTATACCGCGAACATTGAGCCCCATGTGCTCATAATTCTCCAACACCTCTTCGTACTCGCCTTTCCGAAGAAGGCCATTGTCGACGAAGATGCAGTGCAATCTATCCCCGATGGCCTTGTGGAGCAATACGGCAGCAACAGTCGAGTCCACACCACCTGAAAGGCCGAGTATGACATGATCTTCAAGACCGACTTGGTCTTTCATCTCTGCAATCGTTGCATCCGCGAAATTATCTGGAGTCCATTCACATATACATCCGCAAATGTCAACAATGAAATTTCTCACAAGGATCGGCCCCTCTGTACTGTGAAACACCTCTGGATGAAATTGAATTCCCCAAACATTCTCCCCTACAGCCCTAAACCCAGCAAAATTAACATCTCCCGTACTGCAAATCGTTTCGTAGCCATCGCCCAAATCAAGAATGGTGTCCCCATGGCTCATCCACACCTGACTACCTAGTGTCATTCCTTTCAAAAGCGCATCTTCAGTTTTCACTACATTGAGATTCGCTCTGCCGTATTCCCTTGAGTCACTTCCCTCAACATTGCCTCCATTTTGCAAGGCCAAATACTGTGCACCATAGCAAACTCCAAGCAAGGGAACCACGCCTATGATGGCTGACAAATCGGGCATCGGCGCATCAGCATCTCTGACACTAAAAGGAGATCCAGATAGAATGACGCCTTTGCAACCTTCTGGCAGGGCAGTGAAGTTGTGCCAAGGAATAATTTCCGAGTACACATTGATCTCCCTCACTCTTCTGGCAATCAGTTGTGTGTACTGAGAACCGAAGTCCAGGATTAGAATATTCTCAGCGCTCTTATGTAGGTCAGACATGTAGTAGATTTTTCCGTTGCGAAGTTAGTTACACACCTGCGAGAGTTTGCGACTCAATAGGCGCTAATTTTGCAATGATTACTCACATCTCACTACGCGTTCACAAATGCTATACCCAAACCTAGATTCAAAACGCATTATACTTGCCTCCAAAAGCCCTCGCAGACTGGAGTTGGTACGTGGATTAGAAATCGAGCCTGTAGTCATCGTGAAGGATGTTGACGAAAGCTACCCTCCCTCATTGTCAGGCGTCGAAGTCGCCCAGTTTGTAACGCTGGCAAAAGCCTCTGCCTTCTATAGCATCATGGAATCGGAGGATGTCCTTATTACAGGAGACACCATCGTTCTTCTTGATGGTGAAATTTTAGAGAAACCCTCAAATGCTGAGGAGGCTGCATCCATGTTGCGGAAGTTGAGCGGGAAAACACATGTTGTTGCTTCGGGAATTGCCGTAACAACGCTGAAAGAAGGAGAACCCGTGACTTTATGCGAAGTGGACACATGCCAAGTCACATTCGAGGAATTGACAGAAGAGCTGATCGCTCATTATATTGCGAAATACAATCCGTTTGACAAGGCAGGAAGCTACGGCGTTCAGGATTTAATCGGCTTTATAGGGGTGAGCTCGATTCATGGCTCCTTCTATACGGTCATGGGACTGCCTGTTCATATCCTGCACAAGATGTTACAAGAGGTTTAATTCAACTTCGCCAGTTTGGACTGAATACATCGCTTTTGCACATTTCACCTCATGGTTGTCTACCATTTCCTTAATCACAGGACTGTCATTTAGGATCGTATCCAAAGATATCTGTACGTTTTCAAGTGCAACTTCATCCACAAAACCTGCATCATCTGCTGCGACTCCCCTATTTGCTACAATCGATATCGCCGGTTTGATCTTGTTTAAAAGACCGGTCAAATTCCCTAACTCCACATCATTACATGCGCCTTTCACAGCGCCACAACTCGTGTGCCCCATCACCACAATCAATTTCACACCTGCAACTTTACACGCAAATTCTACACTCCCTAAAACGTCCTGATTAATTACATTTCCTGCAACTCGGACACAGAAAATATCTCCGATTCCTTGGTCGAAAATCATCTCCGTCGGCACCCTCGAATCGATACAACTGATGACTACGGCCAATGGAAATTGCCCTGTGCTTGTTGTATTCACTTGTTCTAGTAAATTTCTTGACTTGGGATCTTGATTGACAAATCGTTGATTCCCTTCTTTTAATATCTCT
>JAQCID010000178.1 GCA_027618855.1 Bacteroidota bacterium
CGTTCGTTCACAGTGGTAAAATCCTCACTTATATTTTGCCTTATAGAGTTTTCTACTCCCTGTTCAGCTTTATTGTTCTGCCTAGAAAAAATCACAGATTAAGTCGTTATATCTTCAGGCGACAAAGCATGAGGATGAATGTTGTAGAGTACTTAAAGTGGGTTGAATTGTACAAGCCGTTTTTTATACTTATTAAAGAATACGTGGGCCGACAAATAGAGACTCCTTGCCTCGTTGTTATGGGAGACCAAGATCACATCTTCTTTAAGTCAGCAAAAAAATTCACGGAATTGCAAAAAAACGCTCATTTGACAGTCATCAAGGGTTGTGGACATGTCGTAAGCATAGAAAGTCCGAAGCCATTTAATAAAATAGCTTCGGACTTCCTGAAGGGGGTAGATGTTCCTGATTCAGTTCAATCAGAACCAGTTCCGTACAAATGGTCTGACTTAAAAGATCTGAAAGCCAGGAATGAGGGTCGTTAAATTAGTTGCTTGCAAGGTATCCTGAAACACCTTCGTCAGTTTCTGCCATCGCTTCTTTTCCCTTGTTCCAGTTTGCAGGACAAACCTCTCCTTCTGTTTCAACATGAATTAATGCATCGAGCATTCTGATTGCTTCATCCACATTACGTCCAAGAGGGAGGTTATTGACTAGCTGGTGCTGTACGACTCCGTCTTTGTCGATTAAAAATAAACCACGGTATGCGATCAGTTCGTTGTCGCTGATTAAGTTGCCTTCATCATCATAGTCGTACATGCCGGTAAGTACGTCGAAATTTGTTGAGATGGTTTTTGCGGTGTCTGCGACAAGTGGGTATGTGATGCCCTGGATTCCTCCATGGTTTTTAGGCATACGTAAGTAAGCGGCATGACTCTCTGCCGTATCGGTAGAACAACCTACAATTTGGCATCCTCTATTTTCGAATTCAGACAGTTTGTCTTGGAAAGCGTGTAGCTCTGTGGGACAAACGAATGTAAAGTCTTTCGGGTAGAAAAATAAGATGACGTACTTGTTGTCGAGGTATTGCTCTAATGAGAAATCTCCAACAATTTCGCTGCCGTTAAGAACAGCTGCTGATGAGAAATAAGGTGCTTTTTGACCTACTAAAACTGCCATAATGATTGTGGGGTATTTAAATGATTGCGCAAAGATAGCTGAACCCTATCTTAGTTGGATTAATTCAAGGATGAAGTTTGCAGCAATAGATATCGGTACGAACGCGGTGCGTCTCTTAATCAAAGAGGTCAACATCATAGATGGTGTATGCGAAATAAGGAAAGTCAGCTTCACACGCGTGCCCCTTCGTTTGGGCGAAGATGTTTTTGAAACAGGAAGGATTTCAAATAAAAAGGCGAGGAACTTGGTGAAGGTGATGAGGGCTTTTTGGTATTTGATGGATGTGTATGGGATAGAATGGTTTCGTGTTTGTGCAACCAGTGCAATGCGAGAAGCAAAAAATGTTGATGAAGTTTGTCAACTGGTTCTGAGGGAGGCAAATGTTAAAATTGAATTGATTAAGGGTCAAGAAGAAGCAGATTTAATTTTTAGAAATTTCAGTGTCGCAACGTATAAATCAAACTCAGATTTCCTGTACATCGATGTGGGAGGAGGTTCTCTCGAATTGACCTTGATTCGTGATGGGAAGAGAATAAGAGGTCAATCTTTTAAAATCGGAACGATACGTTCCATGAAAGGCATGGTAGAAGATGGAGAGTGGGATGCCGTTGCTGAATTTGTGAAACACGTTTCGGAAGGCTCCGATAAGATCATGTCCATAGGTACAGGAGGAAATATTAACCGAATACAGCGCCTTATCCGAAACCCCAAAAACGCGCCTATTTCTCTTTCTAAAATTGAAGAGATGAAGGATACGCTGAAAGCATATTCTTTTGAAGATAGAGTAAAGAAATTTTCGCTCAAGCCCGACAGAGCTGATGTGATTGTCCCAGCAGCCGAAATTTACATCCGGATTATGAAAATGGCAGGATCAAACAAGATCATCGTACCTAAAGTAGGTCTTTGTGATGGGATTATTCTCAAGATTCACGAGGAATATCTTGCATCCAAGAAGGAGGAGTAAAAAACAGTAGCCGACTGTTATTTCAAGTTACGTGTTAGAAATGCATCCACTTCGTAAATGCGTTTGGGCTTCAAAACAATCTCTCCTTTTGAATCAATTAAGAAGTAAGTAGGGGTGGCTGTAATCTTATAATCCTTCACTACAGGACTGTCCCATCCTTGAAGTTGGCTTACGTTGAGATACTGCATTCCACGTGATTCAACAATGTCTGACCAGCTCTTTCGTGCCTGGTCTATTGAGACGCCTATTGTTTCGAATCCCTTGCTGTGGTACTTGGCGTACAATGGGATCAACACGGGTATTTCCTGTTCACATTTGTGACACCATGAAGCCCAAAACATGACGAGTGTATACTTATTTTCTGAAGCAGTCTCCATTAAATTCACATTGCCTCCCGTATACGATTCTATGACGAAATTTGGTGGAGTCTTTCCTACCTGAAGGTTAATGATCCCTTGAGCACGTTGACGGATGACATCACTTAAATCTGCGCCACAATCCTCATCGAAAATGTAATTGTCTAGAATGTATTGGCATATATCCTCCTTTCCAGTGTTGTAAAACCCATCAAGCATCGCGTAAAGGGCACTTTCTAATGTCTTGGGGTTTGGCTCAAAGTGAGCTTTAATAATGTCAATACAAGCCAGGAAACCACTTTCTTCACCTTTGCTGAACTTCACCATCATCCCTTGAATTCGGTCACTGATCGCGAGTGTGTGGATCAAACTGTTGTCCAGAGGGTCCATGTCTTCAAAATACCTCCCCTGTGTAGATGGATACTTTGGGTTTTTCCAGGACAAAACTTTTGCAACGTACGTCCCTGAATATTGGTCAATCAGATTGTGCTGAGATTGTACGAGCTCCAATTCCTTGCCTTTTATTTGTTCTTCAATTCTAGATCGGAATGGACTGTCCTTTAAGCCTTTCTTGAGATCTTTTATCTCATTCTGGTTGATGTTCTCTAGTTTGACATACTCAAACCAAGCTGTGTTTTCAGCTGAACCAGGAGTTAATTTGGTGCCAGTAAGTCTGCTTGATTTGAAATCAATATAAACATCACTTTCATCAGGATTGAGTATTATTTGCGTTTTGTTGTTTGCCTGTCCATTAAGTACAAGCTCATAAAACCCACGGCTTACTTCGAGGTTCGGAAATGAAAACAGTCCACCTTTAATCTCAGCACTGTCTAACAATGCTTTGTTTCGGGCTTCAGTGACATATAGGTGAATCATAGATCCTGCATCAGCTTTAACGTTCCCGTGAAGCGTTACTCTCCCTGTCTTGTCACCTCTGTTCTGATCATTCGTACCGTTTTTGTATCTAGGTGATACATTGTCTGTCTGATTGTTGGTAGATAGATTTTCAGTAACAAGAGCCTTCGTTGGAGAGACCTTTGAGGTTGTAGGAGCGGGAGAGCTATCATTGCAAGCAGATAGCACAATAAGTAAAGTGCTTGCTATCCAAGTCATTGTTTTCATGTTTGAAGTATTATCAATGCCAAATAATGGTAGCCACAAGATACAAACTACGTGTTAAT
>JAQCID010000179.1 GCA_027618855.1 Bacteroidota bacterium
TAAGACATTCTTCTCAAAAAACATAACATAACAAAAGGAGTTTCTAAATATTTGTTCGACGAAGGTCTTAAATTAATCGATGAGCTGACTTTACATAGGTTTGATTTCTCTTGTAAGACGCTGTATATATTAAAAGGTTGCCTCAGCAAAATCTTTCTAACTTGCCAATTCAAAATAAGAACAAATTATGAAAAAACTGGGGAATCTTGTCGAAGACCGTTGGATTGAGGGAACAGGTGAAGGTACGACCTTATACAACGCCATTAATGGAGTGCCTATTGCTTCAGCAAGTACAGATGGCGTAGACATTCATTCGATGTATGACTACGCCAGATTTAAGGGAGGCTATGCATTAAGGAAGATGACTTTTCAAGAACGGGGCATCATGCTTAAGAAGCTGGCCCTTCATCTTCACAGCATGAAGAATAAATTCTATGCTGTCAGCGCTGAAACAGGAGCTACCAAGACGGACAGTTGGATTGATATTGAAGGCGGGATAGGCAATCTGTTTGCAAACGCAAGCCTGAGAAGAAAACTGCCGGATACATCTTTTGCGGTGGATGGTGATTTCATTCCTCTTTCTAAAGAAGGTACTTTCGGAGGTCATCACATCCTCGTTCCCAAGGAAGGAGTCGCAGTACATATTAATGCATACAACTTCCCAATATGGGGAATGCTCGAAAAAATCGCAGTCAACCTTCTTGCAGGAGTTCCTGCCATCGTGAAGCCAGCGACTGTCACATCATTCTTGACGGAGTTCATGGTAAGAGAAATTCATGCGAGTGGAATCCTACCTTTAGGAGCCTTACAACTCGTGTGCGGATCTGCGCGTGACCTTCTGGACTTTGTCGACGAAAGAGATGTTGTCACTTTTACTGGATCTGCTTCTACCGGACAAGCACTCAAGGTTCACCCGCGTATTATTCAACACAGTGTCCCTTTTAATCTGGAGGCCGATTCACTAAACGCGGCTATTCTTGGACCAGACGCAGGACCAGACACACCCGAGTTTGACTTGTTTGTCAAAGAAATTAGAAACGAAATGACGATCAAATGTGGTCAGAAATGTACTGCTGTTCGTAGAATCATGGTGCCGGAACAATACATCGATGTATTTCAGGAGCGTTTGATGAGCCAGCTCTCGAAAGTTGTCATAGGAGATCCTTCAATAGAAGGAGTACGTATGGGGTCTCTGGTAGGTCAAACCCAGCGCGAGGACGTTCGTGCTCAAATTGCCATACTTAAAGAAGAGTCCGAGATTGTTTACGGATCGCCTGAAGTGGTGGATGTTCGTGGAGCAGACTCCGAGAAGGGCGCATTTATGAGTACGATATTAATGAGGGTCACGAATGTGGACACTGCAACAAAGGTCCACGAGGTTGAAGCTTTTGGGCCCGTGAGCACCATGATGCCATATTCTACTGTAGCTGAAGCTGTCGATCTTTCAAAGAAAGGACGCGGCTCGCTCTGTTGTAGCATTGCGACCCATGACCCTGAGGTCGCAAAAGAATTCGTCAGGAATGCAGCCAGTATGCACGGCCGTATTTTAGTTCTTGACCGCGAGAGTGCAAAAGAAAGCACTGGGCATGGTTCTCCGCTGCCACTTCTTGTACATGGAGGGCCAGGCCGCGCAGGTGGCGGTGAGGAAATGGGAGGACTTAGAGGAATACGACACTACATGCAGCGAACAGCAATTCAAGGCCATCCATCTATGCTCACTGCAATCACAGAGCAATACCAACCTGGATCGGTTCAACCCGAATCGGATCCCCACGTATTTAGAAAACATTTTGAAGAACTGAACGTCGGGGACACTGTCACGACAGCGAAACACACCGTTACTGAAGCAGACATTACAAATTTCGCAAATGTTTCAGGGGACAATTTCTACGCTCACGTCGATGAGACCAGTTTAGAAGGAACCATTTTTGAAAAGCGTGTGGCACACGGATACTTTATCTTGAGTAAGGCCGCCGGTTTATTTGTAGAACCAAAAAAAGGCCCGGTTTTGCTCAATTATGGCATCGAAGAATGTCGTTTTACAAAACCCGTTTATCCTGGCGCAACAATTGGCGTTCGCTTGACTGTGAAGGAGAAAATCTCTCAGGAACGTCGTGAACCAGAAGATGTCGCAAAGGGAATCGTGAAGTACTTGGTGGATGTGTACGATGAAACGGGTGAAACAGTAGCCATTGCCACAATCCTGACCATGGTGAAGAGGTTGGACCAAACCCCTGATTAAACGAAGACCACGATTTAGGTGTTACGCATCCTCACATTGACAACCTTATTAATAGGTATTGCTTCAACATGTTTCTCGTTTGAGAGCAGAGTTGACTCCTCCGCCTTTATAAGAGATTTAGACACGCTCAAGGTTTGGGTTGAAAAACATCACCCCCTCCCCTTTGCTCGTTGCACTCAAGAAGATTGGACGCGTGCGCATGAAAATGCGAAAGCAAAAGTAAAAACAGAGGGAACAGAAAATGCATTTCTTGAAGCTGTGGGTGAATTGTTAAGTATCTTGAAAGACAGCCACACATCTATTTCTTTAGAACCCTGGAGAAAAGACATCTTAAATGGATATCGCGCGAATTCCTTGCAATTTACTTCCATAGAAAATTTGGTCTATGTAAAAAGAGATGATTTGGGCCAAATAAAAAAAGGCACACTCGTCGAATCGATAAATGGCATAGCGTCCGAAGATCTGTTGTCAAAAGCATGGTTAATCGCGCCACAAGAGGGAAACAGCTGGACGGGCAAAACCCGTTTCGCAGAAGCTTTACTTGTCCCAGTAGCTGTTTCGCTTCACGACAAACGTCTGGGGGACAAGTTCCAGGGAAGGATTCAAGTGAATGGCGCACACTACGAATTGGTTTCAAAGAAAAAGAAAGCAACATTTAAAAGTATTCTGGCACCTGAAAAACACCTCGAATGGAATGTTGGAGAAGATCACGTGACCTTGAAAATAAAGTCCTTTGGCAAAGGCAAGTCGAGGACGTATTTCAGAGTGTTAAAGCGAGGGTTTAGAAAACTAGAACGGAATTCTAAGAAGTGGGGAACGAAGGCGCTGGTGATCGATTTACGAGGGAATACTGGCGGATATTCAGCCAGAATGAGTCAGGTGCTTCACTATATATGTGACCAAACAATCAAAGTGCCCGCTGTGTACATCAGGCCAAATGATTTGCGCGAGGGCAACCACTTGGACACGGTCAGATTCGACGGGCGAGAGATGGGTGAAAAACATCTGTGGAACGGACCTACTTCCCTACTCATTGATGGTTTTTCAGCTTCTGCATCGGTTTCATTTGCTGGGGTTTTTATAAAAGAACAACTGGGCCCTGTATTTGGGGAGGCTTGTATGGGAGCACGTTCGGGAACGTTTTCAGATCCTGTGAACTACGAGTTGCCCGAATCGGGTCTCAATGTTTCTATTTCTTCGGGGATTTTCTCGATGGATGACGAAATAAAAATGGGGATGAGACCCGTCGCCCCTACAAGGTGGGTACAGTGTAACGTCGAAGACTTGATTTCTGGGAACGACCCGATAGAAGGCGCAATCAGTGATTGGATTTCAAAT
>JAQCID010000180.1 GCA_027618855.1 Bacteroidota bacterium
ATCACCTCTAAAAGACTCGTCCAACCCAGCAATTAATTTCATTACGGTTGACTTTCCAGAGCCGTTCACACCGATTATTCCAATCTTCGCTCCATAATAAAAGGACAGGTAAACATCCTTTAGAATCAACTTTCCAGTAGGTGTTTCTTTGTTCACCTTTTCCATTGAAAAGATCACTTTCTTATCGTCAGACATGTTTTGAGTTTGATTCTAATAATTCTTAATACAAAGCACAAAGGTAATTCACAACTCCCCGCCACTAACCCTTTTTAAAGCTGCTTATTACGAGCAACAGAATGACCGATTGTAACAAAATGAGAACGTAATGAAGTACAATGATCTGATCATTCGGGACGGTTATTTCTAAGCCCATATCCAGCACTTTATAAAACAGACATGACGCCCCAAGCCCCACCAGATATCCAGTCTGCTTTAACATGTCAATTTTGCTTAGCAGCTCTTTTCTATGTGTCACGAGCGTTTCTGCCCTCACCAAATACCCTCCAAAAATGAAGGTGAGTTGATACCCACAATAGATCACCAAGGCTGACGTAAGACTGTACCCTAGAACCAAGAAAGAGATCACGGTCAGAAGCATGACAGCTTCAACGAACAATGAGATTCTGTAAAAACTTTGAATGTTTAAGAGCTTCTCATAGAACTTCGCAATGACAATCATCGCGACAGCCAACACCATCCCTCCTATAGAATAAATTTCAGGATCCAATGGCTCATAGATTTTAAATAAAATCCCAATTGACAGTCCTGTAAATGAAGAATTAAGGAGTTTATAAATCAGGAAGTTTTTTTCAACTAATTGCATTGAGCGTCTTTTTTTCAGAAAGGTCGTGACCACAAAGGTACTCGCGAAGGGACATCCTTGATTACCTTGGCACCATGGCAAAAAAAAATGATCTGGAACGCAATAAAAACGAGGACCGAATGCGGCTTCTTGTTTCAGGTTTAGAAAGAAAACTAGATCTTGTAAAGAAAGGTGGAGGTGCCAAACGCATCAAGAAAGAACACGCCAAAGGCAAAATGACAGCCAGAAAGACTCTCTGTTTTGTTTGACCCTGGGTGCAAGCGATTCGAATTGGGGGCGCTCGTTGGAGATGGCATGTATGAGGAGTATGGAGGTTGCCCCTCTGGAGGCGTAGTTGTTGAAGTGGGTCGAATCCATGACAGGCTTTGTATCGCCGTTGCAAATGATGCCACGATTAAAGCTGGCGCTTGGTTTCCTATCACAGCTAAGAAAAATCTAAGAGCGCAAGAAATCGCGCTTGAAAACAAACTACCCATCATCTACCTCGTAGATAGCGCAGGCGTATTTCTACCGCTTCAAGATGAGATCTTCCCTGACAAAGAACACTTTGGGAGAATGTTTCGGAACAACGCAAAATTATCGAGCGAGGGCGTACCACAAATAGCCGCTGTGATGGGGTCATGCGTAGCTGGAGGTGCATACCTCCCGATTATGAGTGATGAGTCACTCATTGTAGAAGGGACTGGATCGATTTTTTTGGCGGGGAGCTATTTGGTCAGAGCGGCGATCGGAGAAAATGTGGACAACGAAACGCTTGGAGGAGCTGTGACGCAAACAGAAATAAGTGGCGTCATCGATTACCCATGTAAGGACGATGAAGACGCATTGAAAACGATAGGAGATCTGGCCTCACATTGGGGTGAAACATCAAAAGCAGCCAATTTCACGAGAGCAAATTCCGCCAACCCATCAGGACATTCTATTTCTTCTATTCTTCCAGAAGAACGAAACAAACCATATGAATCTCACGATTTAATTGACTCTTTGGTAGATGAGGGATCTTTTACTGAATATAAAAAGACGTTTGGAAAAACACTCATATGTGGATACGCTCGCGTGGATGGTTGGAGTGTAGGCATTGTGTGTAATCAGCGTATGACTGTCAAGTCAAAAAAAGAAGGATTGCAGTTTGGGGGAGTGATTTATTCTGACAGCGCAGATAAAGCAGCACGATTTGTCATGACGTGTAACCAAAAAAACATCCCACTTGTGTTTTTACAAGACGTGACTGGTTTCATGGTCGGTTCGCGATCGGAACACGGTGGAATCATCAAAGACGGAGCAAAACTGGTGAACGCAGTCGCGAATAGCGTGGTCCCTAAATTCACGGTTATTGTGGGCAACAGTTACGGTGCGGGAAATTATGCCATGTGCGGAAAAGCATACGACCCTCGATTTATTGTCGCTTGGCCCACAGCAAGGATCGCTGTAATGGGTGGAGAACAAGCTGCAAAAGTGCTACAACAAATTGAAGTCGCCAGGCTTGTTAAAGCTGGAGAGCCCATAGATGAAGAAAAACAGAGTGAACTTCTCAAAAAGATAGAAGCCCGTTATGAAGAACAAACTCAACCTGAATATGCTGCTTCTCGCTTGTGGGTGGACGCGATTATCGATCCTGAAGAAACGCGATCATGGATCAGTATGGGCGTAGAAGTTGCGAATGAATCTCCATCTGAAAAGCCATTTCGCCCAGGAGTCATGCAAACTTGATCCGATTAAATAATCCCAAATGAACCTTCGATTTATTCTCGTTATCACAGCAATACTATGCGCCATCCCGTTCACATCATCTGCGCAGAAGGACAGTAAAAAAGCACGACAAGCGAAAGCGAACATTGTAGCGTCGAATCCTTCTCCATATTTAATTTATACTTCAGAAGGTGAATTGACTTCTTTTGACGAAATCATCAAAATGGCATTCATGTCGGGCGTGTTTTATTTGGCGAGTTACATGACAACCCTATGATACATTGGCTTCAATTGCTTCTTACTGAAGCAATCGATGTCGAAGAGCGAGAACTGATCTTGGGCGCTGAAATGTTTGAGACGGATGACCAACTCCCCTTAAATGAATATTTAAATGGGTTCATCAATTTGAGTAAGCTGGAAAAAAACACAAGGGTTTGGCCTAATTTTAAAACGGACTACCTTCCTCTTGTGGACTATGCAAAAGAGAACAACCACAAATTCATTGCCACGAACGTTCCACGGAGATATGCATCATTCGTTTACCACAATGGATTAGACACTTTAGAATATTTATCTGACGAAGCAAAACTACTTCTCCCCCCCTTGCCTATCCTTTATGATGGGACCGTGGGATGTTATGTTGAAATACTCGAAATGTCAGGGGGACATGGTGGAGACAATCTGCCCAAATCGCAAGCCCTCAAAGATGCTTGTATGGCGCACAACATCAGTGTCAACTTACCTAAAAATGGTATTTTTATTCACTACAACGGTGCTTTCCATTCTCAAAATAAAGATGGAATCGCATGGTATTTAAGGCAAACAAATCCAGAATTAAAGGTGCTGACGATTGATGCTACAGAACAGGATGACATTAGCATTTTTGATGAAGACCGTTTGGGTGTTGCTGACTTTATAATTACAACTCCTACAAATCTCACAAAAACACATTAGCCAACACGAATATTATAATAAATGCATCAACATGAGATTTACCTTTCCCACTCTAATGATAATTATGAGCACTGTCTCAGTCTCTTTATATAGCTGCA
>JAQCID010000181.1 GCA_027618855.1 Bacteroidota bacterium
GTCCTTCTCCACCTTGGTAAGTGGAGCTTTCATGACCTCTTGATTGTCCTTCGTGTCGCCTAAAAAGTTGCCCACTTGACTGAGGTACTTCAGACCAAACGCATACTGCAGAACACCCAAGCCCATGCCAATTCCAGCGAGACCAAATCCATAATGCCATCCATAAACCTCACCTACGTATCCTACGACCAAACTCGAAATAAACGCACCGACATTAATACCTATGTAGAAGATTGTAAATCCTTTGTCTCTTCTGATATCTCCTTGCTTATAAAGCCCACCAACCATTGTTGAGATATTTGGCTTTAACATGCCTACGCCCAATACAATGAAGACCAGACCTGTGTAGAAAGCCCACATTTGCTCAATCGCAAGCGTGCTGTGACCTATTAAAAGGAGGACGCCACCAATCAGCACGGATTTCTTTTGGCCTAAAAATTTATCCGCAATATATCCGCCAGGCACTGACATGACGTATACCATCATCGTATACCAACCGTATAACGCAAGCGCGTCACCATCAGACCAACCTAACCCAGGGTTAAGGTTTTGATCCCCATTTTCTAAAAATACTTCTGATGTTTTAATCAAGTATAACACGAGGATCGCACGCATTCCATAGTATGAGAATCGCTCCCACATTTCCGTGAAAAACAAAACGTAAAGTCCTACTGGGTGACCAAATAATTCTTTCTGGTGGGCCTGGATTGAAGTTGAAGACATGATTTTTAATTTATAATTCGGTGCAAAATACAACTATGGCAGTAATTAACATCTTCCATCTTTTTTATTTTGTAAATTGCAACGTTATATAAAAACAAAAAACAATGCGCCTTTTTATCGCTGCAATCGTACTGGTTTGGTCTTCTAACTTAGAATTACATGCACAGGATTCTAAAATACATTGGATGTCCGTGGAAGAGGTCACTGAAGCACTCAAAGATGACCCCCGCCCCATTATGATGGATGTGTACACTGCTTGGTGTGGACCGTGCAAGATGATGATGGCAAATACTTTTACGAATCAGAACTTGATCGCATACGTGAATAAAAACTTCTATGCTGTGAAATTCGACGCAGAAAGCCCCACGCCCGTTACATATAAAGGAAAGGTGTACAGCAATCCAACCTACGACCCAAACAAACGCGGTCGCAACGGAGTCCATGAACTGTCGAGAATGCTCGCTGTAAACGCATACCCCACGATCGTATATTTCAACGAAAAATTTGACGTGATTACACCGATTGCAGGATACAAACAACCGCAACAGCTCCAAGTACTTTTGACTTTTTTCAACGACGTGTATTCCATTGACCTGCCTCCTGAGAAGATGCAACCTCTCTGGGATAAACATAGCGCAACTTTTCAAGGCACTTGGTGATTTTAGTGGCGATTGAGGCAATTGCTTTTATCGCATTGATTGCTTTATCTTTGTATCCCGCTTTTTCAAGAGGGAATTGACGTACACCTGCATAATAATTTGAACGAAAATGAGTGAGACAGCAAAACTAATCCTAAACGGACAGGAAATCGATCTGCCAGTTATTACTGGTTCTGAGAACGAAAAAGCAATCGACATTAGCAAGCTGAGAAGTACAACCGGATACATCACTCTCGATCCTGGATTTAAAAACACCGGATCCACTCAAAGTGCGATTACCTATTTGGATGGAGAGAATGGCATCCTTCGATACAGGGGCTACAGCATTGAAGAATTGGCTGAAAACGCGACATTCTTAGAAGTTGCATACTTGCTCATTTATGGCGACCTGCCCAATACTGAAGAGCTGGCCTACTTCGATGAGTCAATCACTCATCACACCCTCGTACATGAGAACATGAAAAGGTTCTTCGATGCGTTCCCTCAAGGTGCACATCCGATGGGAATGCTTAGTTCGATGATTGCGAGTCTTTCGACATTCTATCCAGAATCACAGGCCTCAAATCGTTCCGTAACTGACATTGAAAAGACAATACATCGTCTTATCGCTAAGCTTCCTACACTTGCTGCACAGGCTTACAAACACAACAAGGGGCTTCCTGTCATGTATCCTCGCAATGACCAGAGTTATTGCGGCAACTTCCTTCAAATGATGTTTGGCTTGCCTACGGAGGACTATGTGGTCAACGAAGTTGTAGAGCGCGCACTTAACAAACTGCTCATCCTTCACGCGGACCACGAACAAAACTGCTCAACTGCTACAGTGCGTGTTGTGGGTTCTTCGCAAGCAAACCTTTACAGTTCTGTCTCTGCGGGTCTCGCAGCTCTTTGGGGACCACTTCACGGTGGGGCAAACCAAGCTGTCATAGAAATGCTCGAAACAATACGAAGAGACGGTGGAGGTCTTGAGAAGTGGATTGACAAGGCAAAAGACAAGAACGACAGCTACAGACTTATGGGGTTTGGCCATCGGGTATACAAGAATTTTGACCCACGAGCGACAATTATTAAAGTGGCAGCCGACGAAGTCCTTGAAGCGCTCGGAGTCAATGACCCGATTCTGGATATCGCAAAGGAATTAGAGCAAGTTGCACTGAATGATGAGTACTTCATACAACGTGGTCTATACCCGAACGTTGACTTCTACAGTGGCATTATCTACCGTGCTTTAGGCATCCCTACAGACATGTTCACTGTGATGTTTGCACTGGGCCGTCTGCCTGGCTGGATCGGTCAATGGAAAGAAATGACGGAACAGTCTGAACCTATCGGTCGTCCAAGACAAGTTTACACCGGATCCACGTCTAGACCATACGTGTCACTTACTGAAAGAGGATAATGGATGGCTTTGTGAACTCTGAAGTAACTGATGGGATTTGTACAGTTACATTTTTTCATCCTGCCTCGAATAGCCTTCCTGGAGAGATTCTGTCAAAACTTGCAAAAACAATCCATTCTGCAGGGGAAGATTTAGACACACGCGTCATCGTCCTGAAATCATCTGGTGAGAGAGCCTTTTGTGCTGGCGCTAGTTTTGATGAACTGTTGGCGCTTAAAAATGAAACGGAGGGACTTGAATTTTTTAGCGGATTTGCAAATGTCATCAATGCAATACGCACGTGCCCCAAATTTGTCATCGGAAGGGTTCAAGGAAAGGCTGTAGGTGGTGGCGTAGGATTGGCCGCGGCAGTAGACCATTGTTTTGCGACAAAACATGCATCTGTCAAGCTTTCTGAGCTTGCGATAGGAATAGGACCATTCGTAGTAGGCCCCGCAATAGAACGCAAGGTGGGGACTTCAGGGTTTTCTCAACTTTCTATAGATGCTACATCTTGGAAGACCGCTTCTTGGGCAGCTCAATATGGTCTGTACGCAGACGTTTTTGAAAACACCGAAGAAATGGACGACGCAGTAAGCCGTTTGGCGACTCAACTGGCTTCTAGCTCGCCCGAGGCGATGCAAGAACTGAAAAAGGTTCTTTGGAAAGGCACCGAAGATTGGGGAAACAAATTGAAAGAATTGGCTCAAATATCAGGCCGACTCATTCTTGGTGATTTCTCAAAAGAAGCCATCCATTCGTTTAAGAAGT
>JAQCID010000182.1 GCA_027618855.1 Bacteroidota bacterium
TCATTGTATTTTAGAAATCAAATCGTTCATATTATAAATTCCATGTGCTCCCTTGGCGTGTTTCTCACTGAGCCAAAGAAGCGCTTGAAAAGCACCCAACGCAAATCCTTGTCTTGATGTTGCTTCGTGACGCAAAGCAAGTACATCCACCTCCGAATTCCATGACAATTCGTGAATACCTACAATTTCTCCTTCACGCACAGAATCAATGGTTGCTTCTCCACCATTTGCGCGTACGACATCCCGAAGTGTCATTGCTGTACCGCTGGGAGCATCCAACTTATGTATGTGATGGACATCTTTGATTTGGGCTGAATATTCGGGGAACTTCTTCATTGCCCGTGTCATGTAAGCTGACATCTCATTTAAAAGGTGAACGCCAATACTGAAATTGGTTGCGTGAAAGACTGTCCCACCTGCTCCCTTTAGTTCATCCATCCTGTCATGCCATCCTGTAGTGCCTATCACGACGGGTAAATTTGCGGCGATACATTTTAAGGCATTGTTTACGGCGTCTTGGGGAGTTGAACTTTCAAATACGATGTCCGCCCCCAAACCTGGAGCCGTCCATTTATCTCCTTCATTTATTCGGGCAACGACTGTCCACCTATTGTGTTCGGCAACCTCCGCCACTGCCGCACCCAATTTTCCGTATCCGATGATCGCGACTCTCATTTGTTGTTGATTCGAATGCTTAATCCCACTTGCCATGGTGTGAGGTTGTTGTTCGGGGACAATTGAGGGGGAAGAACCTTCCAGCTTAAATCCTCACTGGCGTCGAAGAACTTCATGTGTGAATCCACATTGGCATCTACGATTTGTAGCAGATATACCCCCAAAAATGCGAGGTAAGATAAATCTCGATTCCTTCTATAAACATATGCGCCATTTTCTAAGTCGGACAAGATGTATGGGTCTCCATTGTTGTCAGTCAAGGTGCTGTTCGTGGTGGGGTCGTCATCGGTTTCATATCCCCAATGTTCAAGAAAAAGATTCATTTGCTTCGTGTTATCTACGACAAACCATCCGGCAGTCGCCAGCCCACCAAGTACAAAAGGAACTTTCCACACCTTTTTATTGATGACCTGACCTGATCCTGGAAGAGCTGCAGCCCATCGTGTCGTCTTTTTTACGCGCAATTGTTCTTGCGTCAATACATCTGTTTCTTGAGCATAGATGGACGTTTCGAAAAGAGATAGTACACCCAGACACATCACGCATAGATATTTTGCTATAGAATGCATGGTCGTACTTGCGAGGTTGAATTATTGGGTCAGTTTGTCAAGCAACCTCTGCAATTCATTCATGTCCTTGTAGTACAACTCTATTCTGCCTGACGCGCCTAATGTGGTCTTGATTTTTGTTCCATTCCCGAACTTCAATTTTAAGATGCTCTGAGCTTGCTCTTCGTCGGGGCTGTGTCTCCGCTTGTCAGCAGGGGCTTTCATCCGTTTTTTATTCCCTCCATCTTTTTTGCAGAGATTCTCAGTTTGTCTCACACTGAACTTCTGAGTGATTGCGAGGTTCATAATGAGAATCTGTCTCTCTGGATCGTTTGCTATAGAGAGCAGTGCCTTTGCATGCCCTTGTGTAAGCGTCCGTTTTGCAAGTTCTATTTTGATTTCTTCGGGCAGTTCCAAAAGACGTAACGAATTTGTGATCGAAACTCTGGCCTTGCCCACGAGTAAGGATATCTTCTCGTGAGTTAAGCGACACTCTTCAATGAGTCGTTGATAAGAAGTTGCAACTTCAATAGGGTGGAGGTCCTGTCGTTGTACGTTTTCTACCAGTGCCATCTCCAACAATTGCGCATCATCAGCTTTGCGAATATAAGAGGGGATTTCTTCCAATCCTGCCGCTTGACCCGCTCTGAATCGACGTTCTCCAGCTATTATTTGATATTTGAGAGCGCTAATTTTCCGGACTGTGATTGGTTGAATAATCCCAAGTTCTCGGATGCTGATCTCCAACTTCTTCAGGGAGCTGTTTTCGAATGATTCTCTTGGTTGGTTTGCATTCCTCTCAATATTGCCAATCGGTATCATTGCGATTTTGCCTGCCATTTGGCCTATAAAACGTGGTCTTTTATCGACTGCTTTGTTGCCAAACTCTTTGGAAGCGATTCCGTTTCCAGATAAGATTTGGGCCTTGAGATCTTCTTTCTCGAAGTCTTTCGTTTCAAGTTCATTCTTGTCGATATCGCGAATGATATCTGAAATCTTTGATGTGCGATTTGAATTGACATTGTTAAAGTCCGGCATGTCTCGCAGTCCCTTTCCCAAACCCCTTCCGTTGTTGACCTTTCTTGACATAACGACTAGCCCACTAGGTCTTTAAGGAGCTTTTCATCATCTCGAAGTTTTGTCATTTTATTGCGCTGAAGGATTTCCCTTGCAAGGTTTAGATAATTCACAGATCCCTTACAACTTGCGTCGTGTATGATGATTGATTCGCCATAGCTTGGTGCCTCGCCAAGTCTGGTATTTCTGTGGATGACAGTGTTTAAGACAAGGTCTTCAAAATGAATTCTGACTTCCTCAACGACTTGATTCGCCAGTCTCAGGCGTGTGTCATACATCGTTAAAAGGATCCCCTCTACTTCGAGACGAGGGTTGAGTTGGGTTTGTACTATTTTAATTGTATTCAGCAGTTTGCCTAAGCCTTCTAATGCAAAATACTCACATTGCACAGGAATCATGACAGAGTCAGCAGCAGTAAGCGCGTTAAGTGTCACAAGTCCCAAGCTCGGGGAACAGTCTATGACAATAAAATCATAGTTGTCTCTAATCTTCTCGAGTTCATGGTAGAGTTTTCTTTCACGCTGCTTCTGGTCCACAAGTTCGATCTCTGCACCGATAAGATCTAGATTCGCGGGCAATATATCTAAGTTTGGAGAAGTCGTAGACAGGATGCAGTCTTCGATGTTCGATTTGCCAAGAATGACTTCGTAGGTTCCGTTTTCAACCGTGTGAGGATCTAAGCCTACACCACTTGTGGCATTTGCTTGTGGGTCTGAGTCTACGAGCAATGTTTTGTATTCAAGTACACCTAAGCATGCGCCTAAGTTGATCGCAGTTGTTGTTTTCCCAACACCTCCTTTTTGATTTGCGATTGCAATAATTTTTCCCATCAGAATATATTTTAGCTTAATTCAGGCTAACGCTAAGATATCATTTGACAGCGTGTGTTACAGATAAAGTTGTACACACAAAAGCCTTTGCCTATAAAGGATTAAGCCCTATTTATGTGAAGAAGATGTGGAAAAAGTCTGGAAGTAAAAGGTGACTTTATGTATTATAGGTCCTCGAAATTGACTTCGTCTTCAGAACTGTCACTTGAGTCGTCCGCAGACTCGTACGTTGACTCGTTCGTTTCCTCTGTCTTAGACTCGCTAGAATCGGAGTCATCTCCTGCAGGTGTTGATTCTGAGCCTTCCTCTTGTGGGGTGTCTGAATCGTTCGCTTTTCTCTCTGCAATCGGATCGCGGAATTCTCCAGTAGTCATTAATTCTTTAATCTTGTCTGTCGCGT
>JAQCID010000183.1 GCA_027618855.1 Bacteroidota bacterium
CAGAACTCACGTAATCTGAGTTTGAATGGACAAGCAAACTTCCTGAAATTTTACAACCGTGTTCCCTACCTCAAAGAAATTAACAACAAACGCCCCAAACGTCCCACCGACAGAGATGTGAGCAACGAGAGGAGAGATGGATTTGGTGAGGTGAAAGAAGAAGAAGAAAAAAAGAAGCTGGACATCAATCCGATAGAACATATTCTTCGTTTTGCGATGGGGATTCAAAGCATCAGTGGAACATTTTCCCGCAATGAGGGTATTTTGCTTCCAGGATATGGCCAAACGAGTAAATGGGCTGGTTTTGATGAAAACCTGGAGGCTCCTGGATTGCTCTTCTTGGTGGGACATCAAAACACGGATGTTTTGGGAAACAGGAATGCTGACTTTGCGATAAATGCCGCTGAACAGGGTTGGTTGGTAGAGCAGCCATACTTAAATCAGTCCTATACAGAGTCTTTCACTGAGAATTTTAATGTTCGAATGAATATCGAGCCGATCAAACATTTTAAGATTGAACTCACAGCAAACAGAAGTACTTCTCGCAACCACCAGAGCTTCTTCCGTTACGATGAAGTTTCTGAGGACTGGATTTATGAGTCACCAAATGAGACAGGAAATTTTACTGCAACGGTGATGTCTTGGCCTACAGCGTTTATGGATGATGATGATGAATATAATTCTGACATTTGGGATGCATTGTTGTTGAACAGATTAACGATTTCATCTCGTTTAAATGATGTGACATTTAATGTAGACGACGCCAATCCTACTGGGTATTATCAAGGGTGGGGACCTACGTCACAGGATGTCGTAATCCCTGCATTTTTGAGTGCTTATTTAGGTTTGGACCCCAGTACGATTGCGCTTGATGTCATGAAGGCACCCGTCGCACCAAATTGGAGAGTTACCTACGATGGATTGACAAAAATACCTTCTCTCAAGAAAACCTTTAAAAGGTTTAACTTGTCGCATACTTACCGCTCTACGATGAGTACTTCGTATACGACAAACCTTCAGTATAGCGAGGGTGAAAATGGACTTCCAACAGCTGTTGACAATGGGGATTACTCGAATTATATTTCCGAACGTCAATTCAATACGGTCAGTATCACAGAGCAGCTTTCACCTTTAATAGGTCTGGATATGACGATTAAAACGGCGTCAGACAATGAGCCACAAATCAAGGTCGAGATCACTCGCGATCGAAACGTGAGTTTCGGACTTGCAAATTATCAGATTACAGAAACGAAGAGCAAAGGAATTGTGATTGGCGTAGGTTACAAGTTTGCCGACGTTCGCAATCCATTTTTGAAAACCTATGGGAAGCTCCCTATAAAGATGTTTAAAGAAACAGACTTCTTAATTCGTTGTGACATTAATATACGAGACAACAGTACTGTGATACGCAAGATGGTAGAGCGTAAAAATCAAGTTACCGCGGGTCAAACGCTCGTTTCAATTAAAATTTCTGGCGATCTTGAGATTAGCGACAAAGTCACTCTTCGCGCTTTCTACGACCAACAGATTACAAAGGCTAAGATATCGACCTCATTTAATACATCTAATATAAATTCAGGGATTGCGATTCGTTTCAACCTGACACAATAGACTATTTTTGCACGAATAAAATTTCTTTACGATGAGCGTTCCTTCTGATTTATACTACACTGCAGACCACGAATGGGTAAGAATGGATGGTGATATTGCAACAATAGGTGTGACTGATTATGCCCAAGGAGAGTTAGGTGACATCGTATTTGTGGAAGTAGAAACAGAAGGAGAAACACTTGAAGCTGAAGAAGTATTTGGCACCATCGAAGCTGTAAAGACAGTAAGTGACCTCATTTTACCTATCACAGGTGAAATCATCGAAATGAATGAGGGACTCGATGATGATCCTTCATTAATAAATAACGATCCGTTCGGTGCAGGTTGGATTATTAAGGTGCGCGTGTCAAACCCATCTGACGTAGAAGGTTTAATGGACGCGACTGCTTATGAAGCTTCGATTGCGTAACTGTTAGATAACATTTCATTTAGGTTTGTCCATCCCCTCTTCAATAAAAGTGGTTAGAATACTCACCCCACCATTTGTATTGGCGGTGTTGATTGTCATCATGCATCTTATTCCAGTCTCGAACGCTGATCCTGCTTTGTGGTTGTCAAAGTTTCACATTGACAAAATAGTTCACGGTCTTGTTTTTGCACTTTTGTCGCTTTCCATGTCGGTCGCTTTTACGAAACTCCAGCTGTTTCCATATAAAATCCCTGTTTTAATGATGGTTATCTTGGTCAGTTGTACGGGTTTTGGCACAATACTTGAGATAGTACAGGGGGAGTTGATTGTGGGTAGAACAGCCGATTTCCTCGATATAGTTGCTGATTGCGTGGGTTCAGCCCTCGCGTTTGTTGCATTTCGAGGATTGTATGGCATTTTTCCGGGCCAAATCCCCGCCGATGTATTAATTTCGAATCCTAGAATATCGTCACATGATTAGTAGAAAAACCACTCAAGCAGACATAGAAAACAAACGCTCCACATTGCGAGCGTTGGGATTTATTGCTTCCTTGTCACTCGTATTAATTGCGCTTTCTTGGACCAGTTACGACGTGATCACGAGACAAGCTTTGAATTACGAAGCAGACCTTCTTGAAGATGAGGAGATTCCAATTAACATTGTTACCCCTCCACCTCCACCTCCGCCCCCTCAACAAACCACTGTGATTGAGATTGTGGATGACGAAGAAGAAATTGAGATTGAACTTGAGATTGAAGACATCGAGTTGGATGAGGATACTGAGATCGAAATTATAGAAGAAGACGATGACGTCGCTGACGACACTCCTTTTATGATCGTAGAGAATATGCCTGCCCTCGCTCAATGTAAAACGATGAGAGGGGATGAGCGCCATCAGTGCACTCAAATGGAGATCATCAAGTATGTATCCAAAAACACCACATACCCTCCCATTGCAAAAGATGCCGGGATTCAAGGAACGGTATTCGTTTACTTTGTGGTCGGGAAAGATGGCATAGTAAAAGACGTCAAGGTGTTACGTGAAGTAGATTCTCGTTTGGATAAAGAAGCGAAGAGAGTTGTTGAATCGTTGCCTCGTTTCGACCCAGGTTCGCAACGCGGTAAGAATGTAAGTGTTCAATACACAATTCCTGTCAAGTTTATTATTAGATAATCAGGTTTGTGGGTGGCAGCTTGAGTTGCTAGAAAATTTGAATGGCCTCAAAGTAACCATCTAGTGCAAGAAGAAGATACAATGCGAAGAGGACTGAGCCCAGCTTGAGTCCTCTTTTTGCGTACAGATAGATCGATACAGCATCAATCACGATCCAGTATAACCAGTTGTCATGGACCAAATTGATCATCAACCACGTAGCCACGAGACTGAATATTGTTGTAAAAGCATCCAGGTATGGCATGGAGGCATCTGTAGAATGTTTTAAAAACAGACCCAACAACACCGTCCCCAATGTT
>JAQCID010000184.1 GCA_027618855.1 Bacteroidota bacterium
AAAGTGATCGCCTGTCTGACATCAGGTTTCGCAGGAGTTCTAGTGCGGGTAAAGACTCTGTCAGAAAAAATGCCAGAAGGGCGAACATCCGTGTGGTTTTAATCGCGGTTGTTTTGGTGTATGTTGCATATCGAATTTTAATCTGGACGGAACAAACTGAATTCGGTAAAATGTTAGAATTTATTAGAGAAAATGGCTGACTATATCGTTCAATTATCTGATCACGTAGCTAACCAAATTGCTGCTGGGGAGGTGGTAGGCCGCCCTGCTTCTGTCGTTAAGGAGCTGGTGGAGAATGCCGTAGATGCTGGAGGTACTGATATTGTGGTTTTTGTGAAGGATGCTGGAAGGACTTTGATTCAGGTCATTGACAATGGCAAGGGGATGAGTGAGGAGGATGCCAGGAAATGTTTTTTGCGTCATGCCACATCGAAGATTACTTCTGCAGATGACCTTCTTAGGCTTGTGACAAAAGGGTTTCGTGGAGAAGCGCTCGCCTCGATTTCTGCAATTGCACATGTCGAACTTAAGACCCGAGAGTCAGGAGCTGAAATGGGTGTGAAAATTTGCGTCTCGGGGGACGAGTTTACGGAAAGCGAACCCATATCATGTTCAGAAGGGAGTACCTTCTCGGTCAAGAACCTCTTCTTCAATGTGCCTGCCAGACGCAACTTTTTGAAATCTGACCAAGTCGAAGTAAGGCATATCGTGGATGAATTCCAACGGATAGCAATGGCTCATCCGAAGCTGAGTTTCCGCCTTCAAAGCAATGGGAACGACCTTTTTAATCTGAAGCCTGGGACTTTAAGACAAAGAGTGGTCGCGATTTTTGGCGTAAAACACGATGAGCGTTTGGTGCCTATTGATGAAGAAACGGACGTCGTCAAGATTTCAGGATTCGTCGGTAAGCCTTCTTTTTCACGTCGGACCCGTGGGGAGCAGTTTCTTTTTGTCAACGGCAGATTTATTAAGCATCCGTTGATGCACCGTGCGATTATGAAGGCCTATGAAGGCGTTCTCACTCCTGGGAACTTTCCGCTCTATACGATTTTTCTGGAGGTAGATCCATCAAAAGTAGATGTGAATATTCACCCGACGAAGATGGAAGCCAAGTTTGAGGAAGACCAAATCATTTTTGCATTCCTGCGTTCTGCCATTAAACGTGGATTGGGACAACACAACGTATCTCCATCGTTGGATTTTGAATCAGAGCTGAGCATATCGTTAGAAGGTTTGCCGCAAGGAAAATTCGTCTCTGAACCTCGTGTTCAAGTGAATGCGGAGTACAATCCATTTTTATCTTCTCTCTCAAAATCCCCATCTGGAAACTACAAAACGTTCAGTCCCTATGGGAAGTCACCAAGTGTCATCCCCAAAGACATTGATGCGTTTTTTAACAGCCCCGTGATTGAAGTGTCCGAACCTGAACAGGAATCCTCTTTACATGAAATAACAGAAGGGAAATCGGCATTGAAGTTTGATGAAATATTCCAACTACAGAACAAGTATATCGTGACGTCTAAAGATGATGTGTTGCTGATCATTGATGTGAAGAGGGCCCACGAACGTGTTTTATATGAAGGATATTTAAATGCTGGAAGAGGAGGTGAGTCAGAGGTCGCTCAGAGACTGTTGTTTCCTGAACCCGTCACCTTATCCAATGCTGACATTGACCTTCTTCTCGGAGCGGCTGACGTACTTAAGATCTTCGGACTGGTGCTTGCCAAATCGGCAAGTGGAGGTTTGGAGGTGTTGGCTGTTCCTTCAGGGATGGCTGACAAATTACAGAATTGCATTGATTCTGTTTTGGAGGCACTGCAAGATGGTACTTGGACCGATGTGGAGGGAAGGAGAGAGAGATTGGCCAAGGTTTGGGCTGAAGCCTCAGCAGTCCATAAAAAAGTAACGTTGAATAAAGAAGAGATGGTAGATCTTGTAGATCGATTATTTGAGTGCGAGTCCCCAGGCATAGACGCGAGAGGCCGCTCAGTCTTTACGAATCTCACAGTCGATCACATTGAATCAAAATTAAAATAATGTTTGATAGAATTACGCCGATCGTAAAAAACCTGTTAATTATTAATGGGCTGTTTTTTATAGCAACCGTGGCGTTTGGTATGAAGGGGATTGAATTGTCGGACTTTTTGGGCTTGCATTCTTTTCGAAGCTTAGGGTTTCAGCCTTTCCAAATGGTGTCGTATATGTTTATGCATGCTTCATTCACGCATCTTCTCTTCAACATGTTTGCGCTTTTTATATTTGGGAGTGCACTTGAAAGAGTTTGGGATGCCAAACGTTTTTTGATTTACTATATGGCCACTGGAGTGGGAGCTGGGCTCATTCAAATGTTAGTCGCTCACATTCGCGTAAATTCTATGTTTGCAGAAATCCCTCAAGAGGGAATCGATCTCATCCTGACTGAGGGATACGGTCTTCTTCAAGAAGGGAAGAACTATGCTGATATTTTAATGGGGAGCGCAAATATTTCACTGAATATTCCAACTGTTGGCGCATCAGGGGCAGTGTTTGGAATATTATTGGCTTTCGGGATGTTGTTTCCCAATACGGAACTCATGTTGCTTTTTCCCCCTATTCCGATTAAAGCGAAATACTTCGTCATCGGATACGGGGCAATAGAACTCTGGATGGCCTTTAGCAATAGTCCTGGGGACAATGTTGCACATTTCGCTCACCTTGGTGGAATGCTGATAGGCTACATTCTCATCAAAAAATGGCAAAGAGATCGCCAAAATTTTTATTGAAAAAATAGAAAATGTTAGACGGTATGTGGGAAGACATCAAAAGGAGTTGGACATCGGGAAGTATGCTATATCGACTGATTTGGTTGAATGTCGTTGTGTTCGTTCTTGTGAATGCAGCCTTGATCATTACAAAACTTGGCGGGATAGAATTGTCTGTGGGAATCAGAGATTGTTTCGGGCTTGCGACGACTTCTGATGTTGACGTTTTGATGCGTAGACCGTGGTCGGTTTTCACCCACATGTTTGCCCACACCGCTATTCTCCACCTTGTTTTTAACATGATTCTGCTTTGGTGGATGGGCAGTATGTATCAGGCTGAGGTAGGGTCTAGACGATTGTTGAGCACCTATTTAACAGGTGGGCTGGCGGGATTTCTATTCTACATTTTGGCCTTTAATATCCTGCCCGGGTTGACATCCCAAATCACACCCGATACAGTACCCTTTGCACTGGGTTCTTCGGCTGCGGTGCTGTCAATTTTCACTGCTGCCGCAACACTGAACCCCAACAGAAAAGTGAGATTCATCTTGTTTGGATCTGTCCAGCTCAAGTACATCGCATTGGCCTACGTGTTGTTTGACTATTTCGGTTTAAGCCAAGGAGATGGAGTGAATGATGGAGGGAAAATCGCACATCTCGGGGGTGCCTTTTTTGGGTATATGCTTGTTACGTTAGGTCGCAAGGGAATAAACTTGGCTGGCTGGCTCGAATTTG
>JAQCID010000185.1 GCA_027618855.1 Bacteroidota bacterium
ACCTAAAAACTCCTCTAAAATTTCCCATGTAATGGTCGCTTCTGTCACGGATTCACATACATCCGTCACGGTGACAGTTGCAGATCCAGGAGTGCCTCCCGTATTGTAAGTGAAGTTATTCAAGGTGTCGTTTTCAGCCGTGTCCCACTGGAAATCAAATGGACCGTAACCGCTTAAGGGGTTGACGATGAGGTCAATGTTTCCGGCACCATCGAGACATCCAACAGGTGAGGTGTATAACGTGATAGGCTCGGGGTCTAAAATGACAATCGTTGCACTTGCAACAATCGTGTCGCCACAATCATTGATGTACTCGTATTCAATTGTTACGGTCTCTGCGCCCTCACTTGCACTGTCATTGTAGGGATCTAGAACTAAATCGAACGAACTTTCGCCAGGTTCTAAAATCCAAGATGTAGGAATCTCTATGAAGTCACTTCCGTTCACGGCTGTTCCGAAAATATTTAGAGTAATGGTGTCCTGAAGGGTGTCATCAGGTCTAATCACAGTAAAGACAGCAGTATTGCATCCCTCTACAACAGTTGTGTCGCCAAGGAAAATCTCTGCTCCATCAATCGAGGCGCTCGCAACAATGTCGATGGCGTTCGAACTGAAACTCCCTTCTTCCAGAACAACAAAAGACTCTAAAGCGTTGTCAGAACCGTCAGCGATCGCGAGTTTAATGTGATAAATTTCCCCACATTGAACTGAAGCAGATGCAGTAAAAGTCTCTGTATATCCATTGATACAGATGCCATTGTTGCTTGGGTTGTCAATGTAGTAAGCTGCGTTTGTGACATTATTTACCGAGCTAATTGTGACAGGAAGTAAAGGGTCACTGTTTGGAACTGAAGCAATGTTGATGGCGCCATCTGGAAATCCGAAAGGAGAATCATAAGGTCCTGTAATTCCAGGACCTGAAAGGAAAAACGCAAAAATATCGTTGTACGTGGAGTTGACCCACTGTAAATACTCATCTGAACCAAATACGTAATTGAATGAAATGCTGTCTCCTCCTGCTTCGAAATCAAATTCAAGAATACATAGATCATTTACCGAACTCACGGTGAAGGTTTGTCCTATAAGTGGGGGAACAGAATTGGCGACATCTAGAAGATCCGGATCATTGCCCAGGCCTTGACAGTTGAGACACGCTGTGATATCATTACACCCGGGGTCGCTAAGGTGTGTGGCATGATCCGTACTAAGAACAAGGCCTGAGCTCACAGAAAAAAGACCTTCTGCACCTGAAAGGTATCCTATTTGTTCTTCGGATCCAGTATAGGTGATGTTGGTCGCCGTGACACCATTTCCAATCAGTACTTCACTGACATATTGCTCGATTGTATACGGTTGATCAACTGTGAGTTGAGAGAATGCCGGTAGGGAAAAGAGACAGCCAAATAACAGTGTGTAAAAAATTCTCATTGTGGATCGTTTCAATTGGATCAAACTTACAACTTATTTTCTATACAATAAATTTATAAACTTAACTTTGCGCGTATGAGTCACCCCATTATTCACGCAAAAAACCTCACGAAACATTACACAGTAGGTTCAACAATTGTAAGAGCCCTTGATGGTTTGGATATCGATATTGACAAGGGGTCATATATTGCGCTTATGGGTCCGTCAGGGTCGGGGAAGTCAACACTCATGAATATTTTGGGGTGCTTGGATACACCTTCCTCAGGCGCGTATTTTTTGAATGACAAAGATGTGAGCGAAGTTGATGATGATTTGCTAGCAGGGATTAGAAACAAGGAAATCGGTTTTATTTTTCAAACATTTAATCTTCTTCCCAGGTACACTGCGCTTGAAAATGTTGCTTTGCCGATGATTTACGCAGGAATTCCGAAAAAGGAGAGATTGGCCAGAGCAACGGAAGTGCTCGAGAAAGTGGGGCTGGGAGATCGAGTTACCCACAAGCCGAATGAGCTTAGCGGAGGCCAAAGACAACGTGTTGCCGTTGCGCGTGCACTTGTAATGAACCCTTCAATCATTTTTGCGGATGAGCCCACAGGGAACTTGGATTCAAAGACATCAGAGGGGATTATGCAGCTTTTTGATGAAATACATCAAGACGGAAATACGTTAATCGTAGTGACTCACGAAGAGGAAGTTGCCGCAAGAGCTCAAAAAATAATTCGTTTGCGTGATGGAAAGCTCGACTTGGAATACTCTTAATTGCCCTTAATAGTCAAGGGTGGGTCACTTATCTTTGTCTGACATGGAAAGACTAAGAATAACAAAGGTGCTTGAAACTGCACCCTCTGAAGAAAAATTGACGGTTTGCGGTTGGGTGAGGACTTTTAGAAACGACAGGTTTCTTGCAGTGAATGATGGCTCAGCATTAAGAAATCTCCAGTTGGTCGTCCAAAAAGAAGATTTTGAGGACGAAGTTCTAAAACAACTTAATACTGGAGCGGCAATACGTGCCGTAGGCGTTTTGGTTGAAAGTCAGGGAGGAGGCCAAACAGTTGAGCTGCAAGTCGAAGAATTGGAAGTTTTGGGAGGCGCAAATCCAGATGAGTTTCCAATCCAAATGAAAAAGCACTCTCTTGAGTTTTTGAGAGAAAAGGCGCATTTGAGATTTCGTACGAGCACGTTCAGTGCCGTTTTTCGCATACGTCACCTTCTGCAGTTTTCTGTGCATCAATTTTTCCATGAAAAAGGATTTTTCCAGATGCATACTCCGATCATTACAGGGATGGATGCTGAAGGAGCAGGGGAGATGTTTAAAGTCACAACATTGGATTTGGACAACGTCCCTAAGACTGAGGACGGGGCAACAGATTTCTCAAAAGACTTTTTCGGGACACAATCAAATTTGACAGTGAGTGGTCAATTGGAAGCTGAACTTGCTGCGATGGCTTTGGGTCAAGTTTATACTTTTGGCCCCACTTTTAGAGCTGAAAACTCCAACACATCAAGACATTTGGCGGAGTTTTGGATGGTGGAGCCAGAGATGGCATTTGCAGACCTCAAGGATGACATGAAATTGGCTGAGGATTGCTTAAAGTATGTTTTGGCATATGTTTTAAAACATGGAGAAGAGGATTTAAAATTCCTAGAAAACAGAGAGCTACAGTCTGAGAAACAACTTCCACAAAGCGACCGGAATGAACATTCACTGTGCGAAAGGCTTCGAAATGTTGTTGAGAGTGAGTTTGCACATATGACCTATACTGAGGTGATTGATGCACTCAGGAATTCCAAGCCATTCAAGAAAAAGAAATTTAAATACCCTTGTGAATGGGGGGATGATCTTCATTCAGAGCACGAGAGATGGCTGGTAGAGAAGCATGTTGGAGGTCCTGTAATCGTGACAGACTACCCCTCTGAAATTAAGGCGTTTTACATGCGTGCAAATGACGACGGTAAAACGGTTGCTGCGATGGATGTACTTGTGCCTGGGATAGGCGAATTAATTGGTGGTTCACAACGTGAGGAGCGGTTAGATGTCCT
>JAQCID010000186.1 GCA_027618855.1 Bacteroidota bacterium
TTCTTGATGGCAGATGAGCTAAATACTTCATATCCTTCTAGCGATGGAAGCCCGAAGAGTGCTTCTCGAACTTGATCATCCTGAGCTTTCGTTTCTTGCAAGCCGATAACGTCCACATTGAAGTTTGACATGATGCTGTCAAAATCGTTCTTTACAATGGCTCTAATGCCATTTACATTCCAACTTATTAATCTCATGCAGGGGGCAAATAGTTTGGCTTTTTACGCCAGGTTCTAATTTGGTCTAAAAGCACTTCAATTGTTCCGTGCTCTAGGATAATATCTCCTATTTGATATAGGTGGTTGAGGTATTCTTCTGAATTTGAAAACTCCTTTGAGGCTTCAAGATTGAGAAATTGAGGGCCGTCAGGACATGGGTGAATCCTAAAAAGAGAATACGCTTTTTCTTCAGTAGAATATGCTGTAACCATCATTCCTCCCAAATCATGGCCCAACTCGATGGGCGCGGGAGATCGCATGAAATACGCATTCCAGGGCCCCATATATCCCATGCTGAAGTATGGATATAGCCATGGCTTATTCGGAATTTTTTCTTTTTCCAAAGCGTGAATTAGCTTTTGCGTAGACGAACGTACATCATGCCCAATCGTGTTGTCGGGATTGAATTTTTCAATTTTCGCCCAACGTTTTGCTGGAGTATAATACTCCATGTTGCCTAGCTTTAGTTTGTAGTCGAATGAAGAATCTTTATCTAGGATATAACCAGGATAGAACCACTTTCTTTCGGAGGCCAAACCAAACTCGATTTCTTTTAACATCGTCAACTTCCCAAGACTCCATTCGGCGTATTGTTCATCATAAAGACCCAGCAAACTCGCCATGCTGATGTCTCCCAAATCAAAATAACTGACGGCAATTAACTTTTCACCGTCGTAGACGCAGACTTCACGAGTGTCAAAGACTGTGCTTTGAAAGCCAGCATTTAAATACTCTTCAAGAGTCCCGTGAATAAAGCCTTTAAATCGGTGTTTGTGTGAGGCGTAGAGCGCTTCCTTTGCTTTGTTAGTACTGGCTATTCCGTAGCATATTTTAAATTTGCTTTCTGCTTTTCGGAGCAATTTTCGTTGTCCTTTTCTGAAACCAAACTTCTCTAAATTTAAACGGATATTAACAACAGAATAAAGCTCATTGTCAAAACACAGCAAATCCATTTTATAGAGCATCACAGCGCCTCGAAACCACCCAGAAGCCAGATACTGATCGTATCGTACTCTTGAGAGTTGTCTAGGGAAATGTGTTTGAACGAGCATCTAATGTTATTGCCTGATGTGGATTACAACCATTTTCTTACGAATCTTGAGAAAGTCAAACCTCGACCTTTAAAGGGTGGGAAGGTAAGAGGTAGTGCACTGAAACGCGATGTTTGGACTACAAAACTCCTGAGATTTGAGAATGCATCGAAGCTGTACTTGCCCGATGAACGTCCTATGCCACTGGTTTGAATTCCTCCAAAGGGCAATTCGCAATTTGCGACTTGGATCACAACTTCGTTTACAGCTGTGCTTCCAGCCTTCGTATTTGCAATGAACCAATCTGTGTTTTTCTTATTTGTACTGAATATATAAAGCGCGAGTGGATGCGGGTTTTTTGCAACAATCTCTATTGCCTCTTCTTTTTGTGACCAAGACATTACAGGGAGCACAGGACCGAAAATCTCTTCTTGCATGATGGCCATGTCATTTGTGCAGCCTGTTAAAATACATGGTGAAATTTGACGCTTCTCCGCGCCACGCTCCAGAACACCCCCTGGTACATGAAGTTTCGCCCCCATTTTAACGGCGTCATTGATCAGGCTCAATATTCTTTCGTAGTGATGTTGATTGACAATCTTCCCCAGATCTTCACTTTCAATCGGGTGTTCTCCAAACATGTCGGTAATCCTCTCTAGGATCTTCTGTACCAACTCTTTTTCTATGCTTTTTTCAACGAGCATATGATCTGGAGCGATACAAACTTGCCCCGAATTGATGAATTTTCCCCATGCGATCTTCATGGCAGCATTCTTCATGTTTGCTGTCTTTTCTACAATTACAGGGCTTTTTCCTCCCAATTCTAATGTGACGGAGCAAAGTTGTTTTGTCGCGGCCTCCATGACCTTTCTGCCTATGTCAGTTCCTCCTGTAAAACACATATGGTTGCATGGCGACGCTGTGAGGCTTGCGGCCACTTCAGGACCCCCAAGCACCACTTTTACAATGTCTTCAGTGAATACTGAGTTGAGCAACTTCTTGATTGCTTCTGAAGAATGTGGTGTATGCTCAGAGGGCTTCACAACGATGCTGTTTCCTGCTGCAAGAGCACCCACGAGAGGACGTAATGTAAGCAAGATAGGAAAGTTCCAGGGAGAGATGATAAGCACTTTCCCTTTTGGTTCAGTCAAGACAAACTGGCGTGTTCCAATCATCGACAGGGGAGTAGGTACAAACCTTTTCCCCATCCATGAGCTGAGGTTTTTTAACGCATATTGGATCTCTTTTTTGAGCGGATAAATCTCATGTAGTAGCGCTTCTGCCTCAGGTTTTGCAAGGTCGGCATAGAGTGCATCGAGAATTTCTTGCTCGTGTTTCTCCACGGCAGACCACAATGCTTTTAATCGAGATTTTCTTTCTTGCAGATTCCCAGGTACCATTGATTTTAATTATTTGTTTTCGAGCAATTCTTTTAAACCACCTACTGAGCTCATCAGGCCAGATGCCTCATACGGCATAAATACAGTTTTCTGTCCTGCACCACCCTCACGTAATATCTGCTCTAAAGTATCAATGTATTTGATGGCGATGAGGTATTGCGCCGGATCTGCCTTCGTCTCAACCACGGCTGAAGCAATTTTTTGAATGGCTTGCGCTTCTGCTTCGGCTACTTTAATACGGGCTGTTGCCTCACCTTCGGCATAAAGTATTTTTGCTTGTTTGTGGCCCTCTGCTTCGTTAATTGCGGCTTCTTTTTGCCCCTCAGCTTGAAGTACAGTCGCTTTTTTTGTTCCCTCTGCCTCGATGATTTGTGCTCTTCGATTTCTTTCAGCTCTCATCTGCTTCTCCATGGCCTCTTTGATGTCTTGTGGGGGGTTAATATCCTGAAGCTCTACGCGGTTCACTTTTACGCCCCACTTGTTTGTTGCGTCATCTAGGATGATTCTAAGCTTATTGTTAATCGTATCACGAGAAGCAAGACAATCATCCAGTTCAAGTTCTCCGATCACATTTCTGAGCGTAGTCTGAGTAAGCTTTTCAATCGCATTTGGCAGATTGTTAATTTCATACACAGATTTCACAGGATCTACGATTTGAAAATAAATTAGGGCATTAATTTCTGTAACGACGTTGTCTTTTGTAATCACACTTTGCTTGGGGAAATCAAAGACCGTTTCTCTTAAATCTATTCGTTCTCTAGATTTATAGGTCACATATCTTCTCCCTTGTCCATCTTCAACCGCATATCGCC
>JAQCID010000187.1 GCA_027618855.1 Bacteroidota bacterium
TGAAGTCGCTATTTATCAGTTTCGGAGAATGCAGACTCACTGGATACATACCTTCAAACGGAAGCGAGACTCCATGCGCTCGATGGCCCATCTACAATGAATGTGCCTTTTGGAGATTCTCTTGATTTGCCTTTTGGGTTTCTTCCCGCTTATGGAATTGGACTTTCTGGTAGCCTTCCCTTGGCGTCTGAAACATTGCCTATTCGATTCGAAATAAATTTTTCGGATTTCGGCATTTTATTTGAGCCACAAGGATCATCTGTGGCTTGGTTTCAGGAGGGGATCGCAACAACAGGTTTGCCCGTATTCGGAGATTCCCTGACCTGGGAATCTGTGGTAGAAGGTAACATCAGTCCCGATTCGCTCCTGTTAACGGGAAGTTCTGTCAAGAGGATGACACTCCTTCCATATCGCTTGTCAGCAGATTTCATTTATGAACCTTCTCCTGATGTGATGATTGAATTAAGTGTTGCGACAGGAGGGTGGATGCCCGAACCACTATTCACTGCTGGAGTGGGTTGGACACCCTTTGATAGGTTTGCGTTCGGAGTGCAGGCCAAATATGGTGGATGGGGGAAGATGAGGCCTGTTGTTTGGGCTCAAGTAAAGTATAGCTGTAGAAGGATGTTGGTTGTAGAAATAGAAGATCCAATGGGCTTTTTGATAGGGAATGAGTCATCAGATTTCACATACAATAGAGGTGTGACAATCCGATTGGAAAGACTTGCAGGAAATGGATGGGATGCCAGAGGAGGACGTTTCAAATCAACGTGTAAGCGCTAGTAAGGCCTACAGATCTCAACAACACCGTAATTTTTGAATAAGATGGATTCACAGGCATTTCCAAATAAGCAAACAGAAGCTCAGAAACGTGCGTTTGAGGATGTTTCAAGAGGGAAGTTGCTTGTCATTGCCGGTCCGTGTGTGGTCGAAGGAGAAAAGCCATTGTTTGAAGTTGCTGAGCGTGTCATAGGGACCTGTAGAGATTTAGGTTTACCTGTGATTTTCAAGGCATCTTATCGGAAAGCCAATCGTTCTAGAATAGATAGTTTTACTGGGATAGGGGATGAAGAGGCGCTCTCTTTATTGGCACAAGTTCGACAACAGTACGGCGTGAAGGTTGTCACAGATATTCATACTGCAGAAGAAGCCGTCAAGGCTGCAAAATATGTAGACGTTCTTCAAATTCCGGCCTTCCTTTGTCGCCAAACCGATCTTCTTGTTGCAGCCGCAAAAACAGGATGTACCGTCAACATTAAAAAGGGACAATTTCTATCCGCAGAATCGATGATTCACGCAGTGCAAAAGGTGAGAGATGCTGGAAATGAAGATGTTTGGGTGACGGAGAGAGGGACAACATTTGGCTATGAAGATCTCGTTGTAGATATGAGAGGCATCCCCGTGATGCGAACGTTTGCCCCGACGGTAGTCGACCTGACACATAGCTTACAGCGTCCAAATCAAAGTTCTGGAGTGACAGGGGGGACCCCTCATTTCATTTCTCCACTCGGTCGCGCAGCTGTTGCAGCTGGAGCGGATGCGGTCTTTATAGAAACACACCCACGACCTTCAGAAGCACTCTCTGATGGAGCGAATATGCTTCATTTAGATCACCTTCCTTCTCTTCTTAAAACACTTTCAAGTATTCACGCATCTGTACGTTCATGAAATATACATTAGGCCTCATCATTCTTGCGTTTGCGATTGTGTTTTCAGTAGAACCTCTTTCAGCCCAAAGCGAGATCCAAATTCGTATCGTCGGCGGTCCCCTTGTTGATGAAGCAAATGCCGTGATTCCTCTAGGTAACAGCACGTATGTTGTAGGCGCAACATCCAGTCACGCAGACGGAACCGTAAGAGGCTATATCGTTAATTATGATGCAGATTTTCAATTTGCCTGGAGTATGCTTACGCCCTACGGGTCGCCTGTAGAGCAATCAGTGGATGCGTGGGACAACGTGCCTACCGGAAGTGGAGATCTTACGGTCCTTTCAAAAAAACTTAGCGAAAACGACTCCTATAACGTCGTTCTTCACACGATAAAAAACCTGGGACTTTCTGGTGAAATCGTGGGGACAATAGAAGTGATGCATCCCTTGAATCAAGATCCCGTTTCTGCAGTTAATTGGCAAGGAAGTAGATGGGCAGTAGGAAATGTAGAAGGAGATGGGTGGCTGCTTAATATCGATGACCCCTCGTCCTTAGAAGGCGCGTCATACATGACATGGGGGCACCCAGTCATTTCTGAACACGTCGAGTCTGCAAGCGTGTATGGAGACACATTATTTGTCGCCGGTTCTACAGAGATTGACGGTATCATGCAATCTACAGTTTGGGCTTGGGGCCCCGATGGGAATCCCTTATGGGCTCGAATCTCACCTGATACAGGAACGTTTGGTGCGAACGTTGCAAACGACATTGCAAGCGGACCCGATGGTTTGGTGATAATGTACACCATCGAAAGAGAGGATTTGCCATTGGGACACCGCGTCATGCATCTTGAGGTTGAAAATGGAACACCAGCTGCTCCTGTTAATGCTTCTTCAGATGATTTTATGGAGGGATGTAAAATTGCTTGGGCTGGCAATCAGCTTGTGTCATTGTCTCATGTAGATTTTGAAACTGGCTCTGAATCCGATATGTTTCTCACCTGGCTCGGAACCTATGGTGGGTATATCAGTTCAGGGATTCTTGGGACGGATTTTGTAGATGAACCGAGAGATCTCACAATAGATTCTCAGGGCAGGATTTGGGTGCTTGGCGTGACCCATGGATTCCTGAACGGGTCATCGAGTATTTGCGTCTACCGTCTTGATTCAATTGATGTGATCCCAAACATCTCATCTGTGACTCCAGGCCTTGGAATTAAAAATGACCCCATTTTTCTAAACTCAGTAGGGGTGAGTACTCCATCCATTCAAAAAAACGACCACACACTCTTTCCAAATCCCTGTTCTTCAAATTCGAGCGTTGCGATTTCAAGTACCACACAATGGGTGTGGGGAGAAGAAGGAAAGGCTTGGTCTGTTTACACGTTGGATGGTCAATTGCAAAAGGAAGGTGTGTCGAATGTCATTGACTGTGCTGGCCTTGCGGATGGTGCATACGTCGTTTTGATCACTTCAGAGACTCAGGTTTCCCGCTTGCCGCTCCAAATCATACATTAATCCGTGAAAAATTCTACCCTTCGTTTTCTTCCTTTTTTTGTAATTGGCTTTGCAATGGTGGGTTGTTCTTTTCTGTCAGATTTGACAAACGTTCAGCCTCAAGCAAAAACGTCGGGATTTACGGTTTCTGCTTTTACGGTTCAGGCGATGCATCCCGGGGTAGAGATGAATTTATGGAAGACGTCTATTTACCGTTTAGAAATTGATGCTCTTTTCCCTGAGGGTTCTCATGATTTCGAACTGTTCGTTGACTCGATTTCTGTGCCAGCTTTATTAATTAGAGATA
>JAQCID010000188.1 GCA_027618855.1 Bacteroidota bacterium
GTATGTGACGTTTTTTACCATTTGGCAAATATAGTGCGCTCAAAAAGGGTTTTTAACTATTTATAGTGAGCAATGAAAAAAATATTCGCTTGGTTATTGAACTCAATACCTTAACTTTTCACTTATAAAATTTTAGATCCATGAAGACTACTTTTTCTACATCACGAACACGTGTTTACGCAACCACTGCATTTATTCTTGTTATGATTGCCCTCATGCTCCCTTCTTGTGCGACTCACAACGAGGCTTGTGAAGCATACCAAAACCTAGAACTCGAATTTGAGGCAGAGTAAAACGAGGACGCGTATCTAAAACTGGAAGTAAATAAATGGTGTAGGCAAGGCCGCTCCAACCTTCCATAGCAATGCTGCCACACCCGCAGTAACAACCCAAATTGTACCGATAGGTAAAGATGTGAATTTATCTATCACCTTCGCCCTTACTCTCTCTGGACTGAGATGTAGCGCGAACCCCAAAGCCATGATTGTGATGCAAGTGAGATGTCCCCAAGCGACATCCATCCATGGAATGTCGTTGAAGTGTTTGGACATTTGATAAAGAAGGTCATTCGCTGTAAACCACTCTGTGAGAAGGTTGTGATTCCCAGGTGTTGTTTCCCATCCGAGTGCAAACCCTGACCCGAACCAAATTCTGGTAAATGTGATGAAATTGAAGGTCGTAATCAGACCTATAGCTCTGGCCCACCAGCCATGGTGTGCGGACCACGGCATCTTTGTTCCTATGACTTTGTATACGAGTAAACCCAAACCATTCAGCGCTCCCCAAAGGAGGAAATTCCAGGATGCTCCATGCCACAATCCTCCAATCACCATCGTGGCCATCACATTCACATAAGAAGCGAGCTTCTGCCCCCATTTGGGATACATCACTCCTGAAGACCAAAGCAACAACATCATCCCAAATCCAAGAAACAAAACACCGAAATTGATCTCACCCGACTCGCCTAACATCATGGATGCAAAGAATACTGTCGCAAAAGAAAATATTCCAGAAAAGATGCTTGCCGTTCTACTTCCCCCCATCGGAATGTACAAATAGTCCCGTAACCATGTGGACAGAGAGATATGCCATCTTTTCCAGAACTCTCCTAAATTCCTCGCTTTATAAGGTGATTTGAAGTTTTCCTCTAGGCGGAACCCCATCAACAGTGCAACCCCAATGGCAATGTCACTGTAACCACTGAAATCGGCAAATACCTGTAAACTATACCCATATAGGCCAAGCATCACTTCCATGCCACTGTAGCTTGTGGGTGATGCAAAAACGCGGTCTACAAGATTCAGGGCAATATAATCTGCGAAAATCACCTTTTTAATCAGGCCAGTAAGGATCCACCATATCCCCATTTTAAACTCTTTTCTGCTCAATTGATACGCTGCGTGGAGTTGTGGGATAAAAGATTTGGCCCTGACAATTGGCCCCGCCACCAATTGCGGAAAGAATGTGACATAACATCCGAAATCCCAGAATGACTTTACAGGGTCTATTTCACGCCTGTATACATCAATCGCGTAGCTAAGTGTTTGAAATGTATAGAAGGAGATTCCTACAGGCAGTAAAATCGTGTCCACACGGAAGGACGTGCTTTGATGGGAATTCATCCAATTTGCGCCAGGAATCACCGCTTCCCATGTCGTGCCAAACAAAGTGGCGCTGGCATCAGCAAAGAAATATGCGTATTTGAAGAACCCCAGCAACCCCAAATTAATGACCACACTTAAAATGAGCCACGTGGTCCGTTTCCATGAGACACTTCGCGCCATAGCCATGGCTATGCCCCAATCTGCTACAGTTGAAAAAAGCAGCAGAAAGACAAAACTCGCGCTGGTTTTCCAGTAAAAAAACAAACTAGCTGCGAATAGAAAAGCATTCCGCATCGCTGTTTTCCGCTTCAGTAGAGAGAGAGCGATCATCACTACGAACATGAAAACCCAAAAAGCCGGTCGTGTAAAAAGCAGTTCTGAACTCATTTGTTATTCTCTCTGATCTCGTCTACCCATGTTCTGTATTCTGCTCTGAATGCACGGTCGAGTTCCTGTCCAATCTTTCTCGCTCCTTTCGGAGTGAAATGAACAAGGTCTGGCGAAGCCAGGTTGGGCTCCACAGATGCCCATGCTTCCATTGTCCCGGGTCCACCCATTGCATCGCTCAAATCCCAAAACAATCCACCCTCCTTGATGGTGGCTTCTCGTATAGAAGACCTAATATTTCCCAGCATGGGATAAGACAGGTTTGTAGAATCAAGAGTTACGCCCATGTCAGAGGGCCCAATCACCAACACCGCTGCCTCAGGTAAAATAGATCGAATATATTTTACTTGTCTGCCAAATCGTTTTCCGTATTGCTCAGCTGAAGTTGAGTCTGAAATATAAGGTGCAGCGTTTCCTCCGTATTGGAGAATCACCATTCCGACATCCCAGTTTTGCATGTACTCTTTAAAATGATTTTTATGTAGTCTACTGAAAAGTGTGCCAGAACTGCCTCGCATAGGAATGTTGTGGACTTGGACTCCGTTTGGACTGCCAAGCCTTATGCCTGTGATTTCAACATGGTATCCTTCTACGCTGATTACCAGGTCCTCCAATTCCCCCTTGAGCTTGGTTGTTATACCGTAATGTTTGCCTTCTGAGGAAGGAGGGATGTCGGTCATTGTGGTGTCGGTCGCTTGGCCATAAATTTTCAATGTGCCTCCCATAGGGACTGCGCCAAATAAAACCTCGACTTCCTCCCAGATTTTGTTATTGTGAAAACCCATCGGGTGTGCCTTTAATATAATTCTGGCGGAGTCTTTGATCACGGCCAACGCAGCCATTCCTCCATAGCAAGTGTGCCCCAATGTAGTGTCGACTTTGCCAAACCTCGTAAACCTCGTCACATCTCCCTCAGTTTCTTGCCTGACAGACAATGAAGGAACGGGTTGGGTTGCAGGAATTAATCCTGGCCCACTTCCTCCCCATGTTTTCTGCCAGCTAGATCTAATTTTGCCCGTGATGCGGTCACATTCAATTTGGGAATCGCCGAAATGAAAAATATGGATCGCTTCACGTTCATCACGTCCTATTTCATTCAATTTGATGAAGAGATTGTGAAGTCTAGAGATTGCGTCATCAGAGCCATGAAACCTCATTGATTCGCCAATGTTTTGTGCCGTACATGTGTCAAATTTCGGAGTCCAAAGGTTGTGTCGCAGATGTACCTTCCTCTTCTCAACAATGCTTTCTTCCTGTTCCTCTGGATCTTCTTCAATTTCAACTTCCACTTCCTGAATGTCTAATGTGAAATCGGCCCAATTCGGTATTTCTAATTCAACATTTTCTTTTGGCAATTCTGTGCGAACCTCACTGAAAACAGCACTGTTTTCAAGCCATGGAGCGAGATACAATGTTGAGACTAGAAACAGAAGGAAAAGGGCTGTGAT
>JAQCID010000189.1 GCA_027618855.1 Bacteroidota bacterium
TTAGAGCCAAGAAAAACAAAGCCGCATTTGCGCAATCTTTGATTAAAAACCTTGACAAACTAGAACGGGTAGAAGTAGACTCTGCAGACAATGCGAAAATTAAATTTCGATTTCCGCCTGCACCCAGATCAGGGAAAGTAGTCTTTGAGGCCAAAGGGCTCACTAAATCTTTTGGGGACTTAGATGTATTTAAGGGATTGGATTTCATTATGGCAAGGCAAGAAAAAGTGGCTTTTGTCGGGAAAAATGGTGCGGGTAAAACCACATTAACCAGAATATTACTCGGTCTTGAATCGTTTGATGGGAATCTCATGAAGGGACACAATGTCGATATCGGCTATTACGCTCAAAATCAAGCTGAAGAATTAAACCCAAAAATCACCGTTCTCGAAACACTGGAATCTGAAGTGACATTAGAGAGCAAGGTTAATTTAAGATCGATGTTGGGGTCCTTTCTCTTCTCAGGTGAGGATGTCGACAAGAAGGTCAGCGTGTTAAGCGGAGGAGAGAAAGCCAGATTGGCGCTATGTAAACTCTTACTTCATCCATATAACGTGCTTATTTTAGATGAGCCGACGAACCATCTCGACTTAAAATCTAAATCTGTTCTTAAAGATGCGCTGGTATCCTTTGATGGATCTCTCATCGTGGTGTCTCACGACAGAGACTTTCTTTCTGGGTTAACGGAATTCGTCAATGAGGTTACACCAAATGGGTTGAAGCAATACATCGGAGATATTAAGAATTTCCTACATATAAAGCATGCAGAAAGCATAGGCGCTTATGAGGCATCAAAAACTGGAGAAAGAACTTTAAGCAAGGGAAAGGAAAGTGTGCCTTCAGGGAGGGAAGAAAAAAACCCTTCAAGCAACAAAGACGACTATGAAAGTCGAAAATCCCGAGACAAGGCACTCAGGAAAGCCAGCAAAAATGTTTCTAGACTGGAGAGAGCTGTATCAGAAGCTGAGGTCAACTTAAAATCGAAGAACGAGGAAGTCGCCAACGTTGATCCCAGCGATAGGAAAAAGATGACTGAACTCAGTTATGAATTTGAGGATATCCAAAAAGTGCACGACAACCTACTTGCAAACTGGGAAGAGGCACTGATTGAAAAAGAGAACCTTGAGAAAGGTTAAATAATCTTGACCCTCTTTTATCTCGCGATTCCTTCTAGATATGTCTTCCATTTAGAAATTATTTCAGCCATATCTGATGGGATATCAGATTCAAAAGAAACGAATTCTTTTTTTCCAGGATGGATGAAGCCCAACGTTTTTGCGTGAAGTGCCTGACGGGGTAGAATACTGAAACAATTTCGCAGAAATGAATTGTACTTCCCTCCTGGCGAACCCTTCACAGCAACGTTTCCCCCATATCGTGGATCACCAAACAAAGGGTGACCAATATGCTGCATGTGAACACGGATTTGGTGTGTTCTTCCTGTTTCAAGTTTGCATTCTACCAAAGTGACGGGGCCCAATCTCTCAAGAACACGATAATGTGTGACCGCATGTTTTCCATCTTCCCCATCAACATAGACCGTTTGAACCGTTCTGTTGCTTCTAGAACGACCGACATGACCTTCGATTCTTCCGTCTTCTCTTAAGTCACCCCATACGAGCGCATGATATCGCCTTTCTACAGACCTCTCGAAGAATTGCTCACTTAGTTCGGTGAGGGAGCGTTCTGTCTTTCCTAACACCATAAGCCCAGTTGTATCTTTGTCTAATCTATGAACCAAACCAGGACGAGGAGTGGGTGACCCTGGGACAGACGGAAGATTCTGTAAATGATGAAGGATCCCATTGACCAAAGTACCACTGTAGTTGCCGTGACCAGGGTGGACAACTAAATCTGTGGGTTTATTTAAGACAATCACCGTATCATCTTCATAAATGATATTGAGATCCATCTTTTCAGGAACGAGTTCAAATTCATATACAGGCTGAGGCAATTCGACAGTAACAACTTGACCAGCCTTAATTTTAAAGTTTGACTTCACAGATATGCCATCAATACGGATATATCCACATTTTGCAGCAACTTGCAATTTATTGCGCGAAATATTCGCAATTCGGCTTATGAGAAACTTATCGACACGAAGAGGTTGTTGCCCAGGATCGGCTTCTATTCTGTGATGTTCAAAAAGCTCTTCCGACTCATCAATAATGTCTTCAATATTATCTTCTTCACTCATTTTAGATTTTTTTTTTATTGAGGCAGTATTATAAGTTTTTTTCCAGAAGACACAGAAGAAGATGAAGAAGAAGAAGAAGGTGTTGTCATACTGACCCAATACATCCCAGCGGGGAGATTAGAAGTGTCAATAGTCACTTTCATAGATGGAGTTGATTCCCCTCGCATTAATTCCCTGCCACTTAGAGAATAAACAGACCAAACCATATCTTCATAAGTTCGAAACGAAACCTCTGACGAGGCAGGGTTGGGATAAAGTTCAGATGAAATCTCACCCGTAGAAAAGGTCTCCATTTCATCAATACTCAATTCAATTCCTGCCCTCAAAACAGGGTGTATCATCACCGATCCGGGAATTTCTGAAGCGAGCCAATTGCTTCCTGGACTCAATTTATAATGAAGGTTGCCTGCATTTGCATTTGAGTTTTTATCTAACCCGATATTTAATCGATCTACATTCTGTTGAATAAACCCTACGTGGATAATACCGCTTACAGGTACAGGGTTGTCGTAGGCATAATAGGCAAACAAATCATATCCCTCCGTAAAATATTGTGGGGAGTGAAATTGATACATGGTGTCGATTTGTTCACCCGGAACACCCGCATCATCAGCCCACACTTTGAGCACGAACGTTTCCAATTCGGCATTGTCGTAAAAAGGAGTAAAGTGAATCAGCAACCCATCTAAGATGTCTGGAATAGCCAGTGGATAGCGAACTGCCAGCTGCCCGCCAGCAGCTTCAAGGGCATATGCCTTTTCTGCAGTACCATCATCGTAAGCGTAATAATTAGTGAAGACCTGAGAGAAGCCGATGCTGTCATTGTCATACACCGCAGTTTGATTTGTATAGTATCCCACTTCATTTTCCCACAGAGACACCTCGAAAATCGCTGTGGTATCTGAGGATTCTGGATTGAATAAGATAGAGGCCGGAACACCTTGAGCATCCAGTAAATCAGCCAAATACTCTGTCGAGAACGGGCCCTCTGACACGCTTACGTTTTGAATGAATTCATTTTCAAAGGCAATGGGTTCCAAATCTTGAAGTTGAATAGAAATCCCTGTATTTTCTTGATTGTTGGGACCCATTCCGAAATTAGTATGCCCTACGACCAATGTGTCATTGATGTAAAATTCAGGATTGTCGGAATAGTGTGTCCAAGGCATCGCAGAGAACGATCTTAACAACGTAAAGGGTGGGTATTGAAATGCCAATTCTTCAATCGGATTGCCCG
>JAQCID010000190.1 GCA_027618855.1 Bacteroidota bacterium
ATTTTGACCGTCCACTCACTGAACAAGGACGCCTTGGCATCAAACGATTTGGCATCAAGCTTGCTGAACTAGAACCAGAACTCGCATCGAATAAAATCATCCTCCTCTCCTCACCTTCCAAACGAACCAAAGAAACGACTCAATTGTTACTCTCCGGTCTTGACAACCTGAATATTTCAGTAAACTACATCGAAGATGGATACCTCGCACATCCAGGGATTTGGATCAAGAGAATCGAAAAGCTTCCCTCCGAAACCCCCACGTGCATTGTCATTGGGCACAACCCTGGAATTTCAGATTTGATCACCATTCTGTCAGGATCACTTATCACAATGACTCCAGGTGCCTGTGTGGCGATGGAGCTACTTATCAACGATTGGAATGAAGTATTTGAAGGTACAGGGAACGTTCTGAGTACCTACAGACCCTAACTTGCTGTCATAAGATGAAGTAAAAATGAAGAATTCAACTACAAGAACCATCCTCCAAGTCTTGGGCGTCCTATTGGGACTTTACGCATTGTATTTTTTTCGGGAAATAGTCGGCTACCTCCTCATTTCAGTAGCCCTTAGTTTTGCCGGCCGGCCTATCGTTAATCTCATTTCTAAAGTGAAAATAAAAGGACACAGCCTCCCTTCTTATGTAGGTGCAGTCTTGGCTTTGTCGTGCTTCATTACACTGGGAAGTGTTGTTATAGGAATGTTTGGCCCCCTAGTCTCTGCTGAAGCAAAAGCCCTAAACACCCTGGACCCCCACCAAATAGCAGCGACAGTGAATGAGTGGATGTCAAAAGCAGATGCGCTTTCCTCAAAACTGAATCTTTCTGATCAAACTCCGACGAGTTTTCTGACAGACCAAATAAAATCTATAATAGGACTTAGCGGTGTAGGAAGCATTTTTAGCGGCATATTTGGTTTCCTAGGCAGTGCTTTTATCGCTGTTTTTTCTATCCTGTTTATGACGTTCTTCTTTCTTAAAGACGGAAGCTTATTCCACAAAATGATCGTCACTCTGACCCCAAACTCTCAGGTAGAGAAAATGGAGTCCGTGATGATTTCATCCTCTTTCCTACTTACGAGATACTTCAGCGGACTCATTATTCAAATCACGATCGTTACCGTCATGGTCAGTTCGGGACTGGCAATAGTCGGATCGGAACACGCACTCTTGTTGGGATTTCTTGCGGGAATATTTAACCTGATTCCATATCTAGGCCCCCTAGCCTCAACGGCGTTAGGCCTTCTGATTGTCGCCACAACATATACCGGAGACCCATCTGGTTGGGGGCTTCAAATTCTTTATACCGCGATTGTTTACGGCATCGCCCAGCTCGTCGACAACTTTTTCACACAGCCCTTTATCTTCTCAAACCGAGTGATGGCTCACCCCCTCGAGATTTTTATCGTCATAAGCATGGCCGGACTTTTGGGCGGAGTCTCGGGAATGGTTCTTGCCATCCCAGGATATACGCTCATTCGAATCGTCGCGAGAGAATTCCTCTCGGGATTTAAGTTCATCGACGCCCTTACGGAAAAAATTAAATAACGTTTGAGAGCACATTGAAAACGTGGTCCACTTACCTGGTCCACTTTTGAGTGAGCGAAAAATTGTCGTTACAAAGAAAATCAAACTAATTTTAAACATTGGGCTTTTGTAGGCAATCTTTCTTCTACCTTTGAACCCCGTATTCATACTTCGAATTCGGGAACATGCCACAAACACCTACAGACTCTAGTCAATCAAGCATTAACGGCCGCAATAGCCGATATATTTTTGTGACCGGAGGCGTGAGTTCCAGTTTGGGAAAAGGCATCGTAAGTGCCTCATTGGCAAAGCTACTTCAGTCGAGAGGTTATCGGGTTACAATACAGAAACTCGATCCATATATTAATGTTGACCCTGGCACCTTGAATCCATATGAACATGGAGAATGCTATGTAACAGTAGACGGAGCTGAAACAGATTTGGATTTGGGACACTATGAACGATTCCTGAACGTCTGCACTACCCAAGCAAATAACATTACAACAGGCCGCATCTATCAGTCTGTGATTAACAAAGAGCGTAGAGGTGAGTATTTGGGGAAAACTGTTCAAATTATTCCTCACATTACAGATGAAATCAAGCGCTCAATTCAAATTCTTGGATCACAAAGCGAGTTTGATTTTGTCATTACTGAGATCGGCGGAACAGTAGGTGACATTGAATCGCTCCCTTATATTGAGGCCGTTCGCCAAATGAAATGGCAAAATCCCAAGGACACACTTGTGATTCATCTAACACTTATCCCCTACTTAAAAGCCGCTGGAGAACTTAAAACAAAGCCCACGCAGCACTCCGTGAAGCAATTGCTTGAACTGGGTGTTCAACCCGACATTCTCGTCTGCAGAACGGAACACCACCTCACTCCTTCTATCAGAACAAAACTGGCTCAATTCTGCAACGTAAGTCACAATTCAGTCATCGAATCTATCGACGCAGAGACCATTTATGATGTTCCACTATTGATGCAAGAGGAGCGTCTTGATGAAGTGGTTATCAGCAAACTAGGCGTTGACCTTAGCAAAGTTGATAAGCCAAACCTTACCGAGTGGAAGAATTTCCTGTATCGTTTTAAAAACCCCGACCAAACAGTTCACATCGGTCTGATAGGAAAGTATGTCGAGCTTAAAGACAGCTACAAAAGCATCGCTGAGGCACTCGCTCATGCCGGCGCAAATCTCAAAACCAGGGTGGAAATTCACTGGATTCACTCCGAACAAATCGCTCAGAAAAACGTACAGGAAAAACTGGGACACTTACATGGAATCCTTGTCGCTCCTGGATTTGGATCTCGTGGAATTGACGGCAAACTTGAATCCATTCAGTTTGCTAGAACGAACGAGATTCCATTCTTTGGCATTTGCCTCGGAATGCAATGTGCAGTCGTTGAGTTTGCGCGAAATGTGCTCGGCCTCACAGATGCTCACTCTTCTGAAATTAAAGAGTACACTCCACACCCTGTGATCAATCTGATGGCTGAGCAAAAGTCGATTACAGACATGGGGGGAACAATGCGACTCGGAGCCTACCCGTGCGACCTCATGGAAGGGTCAAAAGTTCGTGAGATCTACGGCACCTCATCTATTGAAGAGCGTCATCGTCATCGATATGAATTTAATGAGGAATACCGAGCACAATTTGAGGAAGCAGGAATGATTGCAACAGGAATCAATCCAGTGAGTGGCCTGGTCGAAATCATCGAGATTCCCACTCACCCCTACTTCATTGCTACGCAGTTTCATCCTGAATACGCATCGACTGTTCTCGCGCCTCACCCCCTCTTTATTTCATTCGTTCGAGCAGCCGTCATTGTGGGACCAGGTACATTAAATGCTGAAAACAAGCAGGATTCTCTGAGAGCCTAACCTTTAGCGGC
>JAQCID010000191.1 GCA_027618855.1 Bacteroidota bacterium
GAAACCATAAGGCCTGCAGCCCTTAAACATATCCCTAGCTTTGGAGGTACACCTGACTTGGTACAAGTGCTTCAAGTTCTTCCGGGATTTGTATCTACAGGTGACCAAGGAGGACAATTATACATTCGAGGAGGTTCCCCTATTCAAAATAAAGTATTGTTAGATGGAATGATTATTTACAATGCATTTCACAGTATTGGTTTGTTTAGTGTGTTTGATTCGGATGCACTTGCAAATGCCGATATTTATACAGGTGCTTTTTCTGCAAAATATGGGGGGCGTATTTCTTCTGTAATGGACATTAAGACACGTGATGGAAATATGCGTGAACAGAAAGTGATTTTAGGTGCAAGTCCTTTCGGTGCAAAAATCTTGTTAGAGGGACCCTTAAAGAAAATGGAGAATAGTTCAGGAGGGATAAGTTACTTGTTGTCTTTAAAACACAGTTATTTGGAGAAGGCTTCTGAATTTTTATATCCATATATAGATGGTGGTAGGTTGCCATTTGGATATACAGATAGTTATGGAAAGATTACATTTGGTGGTGGTGGATCTAAGCTTAGTTTATTCGGTTTCGGATTTTCTGACAATGCGAGTGTTTTAGATGATTCTACAGGAACATCCTTTGCGGATTACGGTTGGAAAAACGTGGGTGGCGGTGGAACGTTTACAATCGTTCCTCCAGGATCAGCAGTCCTCGTGAACGGACATTTTGCGATGAGTAACTACAGCATAGATCTTGTAGAGGAGAGCTTGTCCGACAGATATAGCAATGTCAATGGCTTCAATTTTGGTCTAGATTTCAAGTATATCCTCGGAGAGGATAACATAGAATATGGACTTGAAGTTGTAGGCGTAGAAACGGATTATAAGACATTTAATGCGTTAAGCGTAGTTGTAGAGCAAGTCGAGAACACGACTGAATTTGGCGGTTATGTTGATTATACAATGAACAGAGGGAAGCTTATCGTACAGCCTAGTTTGCGCATGCAATACTACAGTTCATTGTCTAAGTTCCGTCCAGAACCTAGAATAGGTGTGAAATATAAGTACAATGAAAGGCTTCGTCTTAAGTTCGCTGCAGGGATGTATTCACAAAACATTATCTCAGCAAATTCTGACAGGGATGTGGTGAATTTGTTTTATGGATTTCTTTCTGGCCCAGACAACCTACAAGATGAGTTTACGACCCCATCAGGTTCTGAGAGAGATGTGGCTCATTCACTCCAAACCGCAAATCACATCGTTGCCGGGTTTGAGTATGACCTTACAGAATTCCTCAACCTCAATGTTGAAGGTTACTTCAAACATTTCACTCAACTCACGAACACAAATCGCCAAAAACTATTTCCTGACGATGCGGATCACACTGATGTGCCAGAAGTTCTTCGACTGGATTACATTATAGAAAGCGGGTTTGCAAATGGGGTTGATATGGTTCTCAAATACGAAAAACGCAACTCTTATCTCTGGCTCGTTTACGGACTAGGAAATGTTGACAGGTGGAATGGTGAACGCTGGTACGACCCCGTATTTGACAGGCGTCACAATTTAAATTTAGTTGCTTCTCAAGATTTCGGAGCGAACAAGGAATGGCAGATTAGTGCGAGATGGGCTTTGGGTTCAGGTTTGCCATTTACGCAAAGCCAGGGTTATTACCAATCTCCAAATGTGGACGATGGCATATATTCAGATTACATTACCCAAAATGCGGGACAGGTCTCGATTTATTATGCGGATTTAAACGAGGGGCGTCTTTCTTCATACCACAGGCTTGACATGAGCGTTAAAAGAACATTTGAAGATGTGATGGGAGGTGATTTGGATTTCACCGCTGGAGTCACAAATGTGTACAGTCGTGAAAATGTATTTTACATTAATCGTCTTACAGGCCAAAGGAAAAATCAACTTCCTTTCCTTCCCTCCATTTCTCTGGACTGGAAATTCTAAGCTATTCTTCGTTCGAAAGAAGAACTTTGGCTGCTGCTCGTGCTTCTTCACTCACTTGGCTTCCGCTTAGCATCGTTGCAATAGCTTCATTGCGTTCTTTCGACTCGAGATATACAGCTTGCGTAATTGCTTCACTGTTATTCGTCTTTTTACTCACTTCAAGGTGATGGTTTCCAGATGCAGCAACTTGTGCGAGATGCGTCACCGAAAACACTTGCTGACCGTATGACATCTCGCGCATGGTGGATGCCATGCGTGTTGCAACATCGCCAGAAACACCCGTATCTATTTCGTCTAACACGATGGTAGGAACTGTGGTGCGTTTGGCCAAAGCCGCTTTAAATGCGAGCATCACGCGACTCCGTTCTCCTCCAGAGGCAATTTGTGATATGGGTTGAGTCGGAGATCCAGGGTTCGCGCTAAACAACAGCTCCACATCTTCTATTCCTGAAAGATCTGGTGTGTTCAATTCGGAAAAAACCCAAGACATTTCTACATTGGGTAGCTTGAGCGGGGCCAATTGATGGTGGACCAGATTCATCAGTTCTTTTCCTGACTTCTCTCGTGCCTTCATCAAGGCTTTCCCCGCTTGATCTAATGCCTCTATTTTCACTTTAACATCTGCCCGAGCTGTGTTGATTGCTTCTTCTATTCCGTCACACTTCTCTATCCTTCTATTTAATTCTTGTTCAACGAGCGACAGCGCTCCGGCATTTGGAACATTGTGCTTGTGAAGTGCACTCGAGAGCGCTTCCATTTTTGCGTTTATGAAATCTAATCTTTCGGGGTCGTGCTGAATTCTTTCGGATAAATTACTTGATTCAAGTGCGATATCCCGCAATTCAATATGTACGCTTTTAAGCCTTTCTAATAAGTCAAACGCATCTTTGCTGTACATTTCAATGGCCTCCAATTCTTTTATTGCGAGTTCGACGGCAGAAATGGCATCCCTGCCTTCGGGGTGGCCGTCTAACAGTTCAAACGAAGAATGGAGTCCCGAAGCAAGTTCTGTGGCGTGTTTAAGTCGATTGTGTTCCTCCTCCAGTTCCTCCTGATTCAAGGAATGTAGGCCCAATTCTGACAGTTCTTCAAGTTGAAATTTCAGATAATCTCTGTCAGATTGAGGCTGATTCGCTTCAGCTTCTAACCCATTGAGTGTGTCTACAGCCGAACGCCATGCAGAGAATGTAGCTCGGTAAGAGTCTCGCACGTTCACATGTCCTCCGAAATCATCCAGCAGATCTAACCTCGTGACCCTGTCCATTAAAGCCCGTGTTTCATCTTGACCATGAAGGTCTACGAGTTTGTTGCCCACTTCTCGGAGAATGCCTGCGCTTACAAGTGAATCATTAATAAAGGATCGAGATTTGCCTGTCGGTCTCACTTCTCTTCGAATAAGAATGCGTTCTTTGTCGGTGCCAAATTCCAGATTGAAATCAACGAGAATTTTATTTG
>JAQCID010000192.1 GCA_027618855.1 Bacteroidota bacterium
TTTTTGATGTTTTCTGAGGGTTTAATTTGCTGTTTGGTTTCTGTGGAAACACCCTCAAATGTCACATCAGATTTGACCGGCAAACCAACCCCAAAAAAACTTAGAATAAGTGTGGTAGAGATAATAAGAGCAAAGAGCAAAGAAGCAAAAAATCCGATCTTTGAAATAAGAAACATGAGCTTGATGCTTCTTGGGCTTGTCGTATTTAGATTTAAACTCATCGCATTTAAATTTCGGCAAACATACGTTATTTTTATTGTTTATCGATAATTATTTACTGTTTTTCGATGTTCAGGAAGGATGATTGTCCGATTTTTTAGATTTTTAACCTCATGTGATAGAATTGAGAATTAAATATTTTATCTTCAGCGCCACATGAAAAACACACTCTTTCTCCTTCTTTTTTTATCCCCACTGTTTGTCTATTCTCAGGAGACTTTGAATGAGACTTTAATCCACGACGGGATCACACGTGAGTATACGATTCATATCCCACCTGGCTATGACGCAGAGAACCCGGTTCCTCTCGTATTCAGCCTTCACGGGTTCACATCTAACAACGCCTTTCACATGCTCTATACGGGGTTTAACAATATCGCTGACACTGCGAATTTCATTGTTGTATATCCTCAGGGAACGCTTACTGCTGAAGGAGCTTCGCATTGGAATGTAGGAGGTTTTACTATTGGAAGTACAACCGATGACGTGGGATTCCTCGATTCTTTGATAGATGAAGTCTCCAGCGACTACAGCATCAATCCTGACAGAGTCTACAGCACTGGAATGTCAAACGGAGGATACATGAGCTTCCTTCTTGCATGCCAAATCAGTTCTAAGATTGCGGCCATCGCATCTGTGACGGGCTCGATGACACCCTCAACGTATTACGAGTGCAATCCCGAACACCCCACTCCAGTGTTGCAAATTCATGGGACAACGGACGGGACGGTTCCTTATGGAGGGGGTGCAGGCTGGTCGCAATCTATCCCTGACGTTTTAGATTACTGGGTCAATTACAACAACTGCGATACAGACCCGATAGTCACTCCGTTTGACGACATAGAACCAAATGACGGATCTACAGCCGAACACTACCTTTGGAATTCGGGCGACAACGGCGTCACAACCGAGCATATTAAAGTCACAGGCGGAGGGCACGATTGGCCTGGAATTGGATTGGGCTATGGCAATATGGATCTCAGTGCAAGTATTGAAGTTTGGAAATTCTTTATGCGTTTCGACATCAACGGCAGCCTCAATACTGAAGTCAACAATGTGGTTGAAATCGACCATGAGAGGACGCTCCTGAAAATCGTAGATATCCTAGGCAGAGAAGCTCGGGAGGTGAAAAATCAGATGCTCTTTTACATTTTTTCAGACGGAACGACGGAAAAACGATTTTTCACGGAGTAACCTTGTAAGTCAATCGCGAAAGTGCAATCTGCACTATTCCCCTCGGGAATAGATCTTCTCGCGACTCCCGTCGTTATATAAAATGATCTGAACTCCAGAATCTTCTCTGTTGACTTTTTGGCCTAAGAGGTTGTACCTGAAAAGTTCTGCTTTAGAAGTGAAAGTGTCATTTACAGTGATGTCAGAGGGGATGCCTGAACTGATTCTCATTTCATAAGGAAACAGTTGAAATGTTGGGTTGTCGTCCTCAAAGATTTCAGGCATGGAGGCGACGATGAAATATACTTCCGTATCTGAGGGTGAGAGATTCAAGGTAAGTGAGCCTTGCAGGTCATTGTCCATGTTCAGGTCATGAAAAACGGCTCCGTAGATGTCGTTTTTTACCAATACTTTGCCCTGGAAGTATGCGCTGTCGCCATAGGTTCCTGTAGGGTTGCCATTGATTTCAAACGTATAGGTTTCCGTATCGTTGTTGAAGAGCTGGTAGGTATTGAAGGACCATGCATTTGTTACTTCTGATTCATCGGGCTGGTACCATCCATTGCTGCCAGTGTTGGTGTATGTCTGAATGAATTCGTTGTCATCAAGAGGGTCTGCATAGGTGTTCCATTCGTCCTCATTTGTGGAAGCCTGAATGGGAAGGATGAAATCGAAGTCGTTTGTCATATGTGCGGCCCAATCAATAAAATGATTTCGAAACGTGCTTCCTCCAATTTGGTTGTAAAAGTATTCCTGTGGAAGCTCCTCCGTCCCACTAAATAAACCTGATGTAATGATGCTGTCTGGCACATCGGCTTCTTCGGTTAAATAATATAACAACAGCGCCAAAGCATATTGATGCACGTACCGTTGCCAATTGCTAGGGTAGGTGGACGGGTAATTTCCGAAACTCAACCAAAGTGGAACATGAGACATGCGTACAAGGCTTTCAGCTTCTACAAAAGCCCTGGGTGCATCGATGTTTTCAACGCCTGAGAACCAATTTGCCGATGCTTCAATGTACCATTGGCTGTCACCAGAGTAGGAGAACCCAGGGGAATTTGCATTGTATTGAAAAACGTGAAAGGTCTCGTGACACGTGTTTTCCCAATCGTTGACGAGCCCTGTCGGTAACGTCAGGAATGGGTATCCATTGGTATCCGTTCCCTGGCCATTTCCCCAGCCATATGGGGCGAAAACATCATTTGCATTGCCCGGGTTGTGGAGGTAGACATTGTAAAAATAGCCATCGATCGGATTGGGAGGGTCCATCATATTTAATTCATTCAGGCAGATGTCTCGGTAAGAAATCATGCTGTCTAACAAGACATCGACTTCTTCGGACAAGTCAAGATCATTGTCCCACCAAACCACATAGATACTTCGTGACATGGTGTCACACTCGACCACGTTTCCGAAAACGGTGTTCGTTGTAAGCTGGGATTTCGCTTCTGGAGAGAACACGAAAAACAACATCAAAACGAGTGATGTTTGGATGGCTTTGAGCATATTGATATTGAATGGCATGTTCTGTATTTTTTTTGAAAGTTAACGTTTTTATTCTATCAGTCATCCTATCTGGCGGTCATGAAGTGGTAATTTTGCAGTGACGCAAATTGTTGGAGAAAAGACGGGAAATGAAACGTACACATCAGACGGATACAGAAGAATGGTTCAATGCCATCTCACATGGAGTAACTGCTTTGGCGGCAATCTTGGGATTCGTGTTTTTGATCATCCTTGGGGTTTCCTCTGAAATAAGTTTCTCACTCTTCAGTGCGATCGTCTATGGTTTGAGTCTGGTTTCACTCTATACTTTTTCTGCAATCTATCATGGGTTAAAACATGGCAAGGCCAAGAAGGTGTTTCACATCCTTGACCATTGCGGAATCTATGTGCTTATTGCCGGCAGTTATACCCCTGTTCTCTTGCTTGCTATAGGAGGAACGACGGGGTGGGTTCTTTTCGGAATACAATGGGCGTTTGCATGCATCGGTATT
>JAQCID010000193.1 GCA_027618855.1 Bacteroidota bacterium
CAATCGACAGATCGAAAATAGATGAGAATCGGTTTGAACAAGAGGTAATCTTCTACATTGAAAAGACGGATGTGTCAGAGGAACGAACACGACTGACAGCGCATTGTAATCACTTCGATGAAATCCTTGCTGATGGGATAGGGCAGGGAAAGAAACTCGGTTTTATTGCGCAGGAAATAGGGAGAGAAATTAACACGCTAGGGTCAAAGGCAAACGATGCGGATATTCAGCGTCTCGTTGTGCAAATGAAAGATGAATTAGAGAAAATCAAGGAACAAGTATTAAACGTACTCTAGTATGCCATCAGGAAACCTTCCGCAGGGAAATGGACAAGCAATCATATTTTCAGCACCTTCTGGTGCAGGAAAAACAACGATGGTGAAAAGTTTGATGGAGAATGAAGAGCTCTCATTGGGATTTAGTATAAGCGCCACGACACGTCAATTAAGAGGTGATGAGGTTGCGTCTAAGTCATACTTTTATTTAACACAAAGTGAGTTTGACCTTAAAATCGAAAAAGGGGAATTTATCGAATGGGAAGAGGTTTACAAGGGGGTACGTTACGGGACGCTCTGTTCCGAAGTTGAGAATATGTGGCAAAAAGGGTTAACCCCTGTTTTTGATGTTGACGTCATCGGAGGCAAGACCTTAAAAGAGGTCTTTGGCGATTCGGCACTTTCAATCTTCATCGCTCCACCTTCAATTGAAGTCTTAGAGAAACGTCTAAGGGGCCGGGGGACTGAAAGCGAAAAAAACATTGTCGGGAGGCTGGCAAAATCTGTGTTTGAACTTAACGAAGACAAGCATTTTGATGTTCGCATTGTAAATGATGATCTTGCGAGAGCTATTTCGGAAACAAAACAAGTCGTCACAGACTTTCTAAATAAATGACAGGCCATACCAAAACAGGGAAAGTAGGGCTTTATTTCGGGTCATTTAATCCAATTCATTTGGGGCATTTGATCATTGCAAACCACATGTTAATTAGAGCGGATCTAGATGAAATATGGATCGTCGTAACACCGTCAAGTCCATTCAAGTTAAACACAGAGATGATTGCTGAACAACACAGGTTGCAAATGGTGAAGCTGGCAGTGTCTGAAAACCCCTCAATCTTTGCTTCAGATGTTGAATTTAATCTTGACCGCCCAAGCTACACTGTAGATACATTAAGCTTTCTGAGAGAGAAATTTCCTCAAATCGTTTTTTCAGTAATCCTAGGTGAAGACAATTATCAAAACCTCCACAAATGGAAAAATCACAGTGAAATCATAGATCGTCATCGACTGTTAATTTACCCCAGACGCATCAGTTCTTCACCCGTCGCCAGAGAAGACAATATGGAACATAGCAAAGCAGTATTGTACACGAAAGCGCCCATGATTGAGATTTCTTCAACATACATTAGAGAAGCGATATTAAATCAACAGGATGTTCAATACCTGCTTCCAGATCCTGTCATATCCTATATCGGGAACAATCACCTTTACGAATAAAACGCAGCTCTTTCGGCCTTTTGTTCAGAGCGTATTTACAGCGTTCATGGATCGTTCTAATCCGAGAGTACAAAAGCTTTCTACTGCTTTTTGTGATTTCACCAGAACTTCTTGAAGTGCCAACCCCTCTTCTTTCGTCCACTCACCTAAGACATGCTCTACTTGTCTGCCAATCCCAAAATCAGCTCCCACGCCCACTCTTAAGCGAGGGTAAACATTGTTCCCTACAATAGTTTGAATGCTTTTCAGACCGTTGTGCCCACCGTCGCTTCCTTTGGCTCTAAGCCGTATACTTTCAAAAGGTAAATTGATGTCATCGGTAATGACGAGAATTCTTTCTGTAGGTATTTTCTCGGAATCCATCCAGTATCTCAGAGCCTTGCCACTGAGGTTCATGAATGTTGATGGCTTGAGTAAAACCAACGTTCGACTTTTAAAAAGAATGGTGGACACCGCGCCGTGGCGTTCAGTAGAAAATTTTCCACCGTGTGCCTCAGAGATAGTGTCCACCACTTTAAACCCGATATTATGACGCGTTTCCTCATATTCTGCGCCGGGATTTCCCAGACCGATAATGAGGTGTTTCATAATTCAGAGATTTCTTTATGCGTCTCCACCTTCAGCGCCTTCTTCTGACGCTTCTTCAGCGCCTTCAGCGCCTTCAGTAGCATCTTCAGCTTCTCCACCCTCCAGATCTGACTGGGCAACAGCGAGACGAGTTCTCTTACAAGCGAACAACAATACAGATTCGTTGAGTAGGATTGTACATCCATCGATATTCAAATCTCTCACACGCACGGTTGTCCCGATGGTTAATGGAGAGATATCGACAATGATTGCCTCAGGTATTTTTTCAATTAATCCTTTCACAGGCACTCTGCGAAATAGCGTTGCGATACGCCCACCGTTCATAACTCCTACAGCCTTTCCCTGTGAGCGAAGCGGTAAGTTTACACGAACCTCTTTACCTGGGATAACTTCAAGCAAATCAATGTGTACGATGCGGTCTGTAACGGGATGAAATTGAATATCCTGTAAGATGCAATGTACTTTCTTGCCATCGATATCTAGCTCGATATAGAATACGTCAGGGCTAAATACGAGCTTGTTAATGCTGTTTTCTTCCACAGTAAAGTGGGTTTGGTCTGTGCCTCCGTAAAGTACGCCTGGGATAGACCCAGATTTGCGTATTGCCGAAGAACCTTTCTTTCCTACGTTCTCTCGAAGAGAACCGCTCAATGATGCAGTTTTCATAACAGTTTAATTAGATAATAAAATGTGAACTAATACTCTCGTTGTTCATCAGGCATTTAAGTACCTGAGCAAACTGGTCATGCACAGGCAAGACCGTAATTTTTTCTTTAGGGACACCCTCTTTAAGTGGGATGGTGTCTGTAACGATTAACTCCGTTAAGATGCTGTCGTTAATTCTCTCGTAAGCTGGACCGCTTAATACAGCATGCGTGCAAATTGCTCTCACTGATAGCGCTCCGTGTCGGATCATTAAGTCGGCTGCTTTTGTGAGCGTTCCTGCGGTGTCGCACATGTCATCGACGATAATCACATCCTTCCCACTCACTTCTCCAATAACAATCATCTCCGCAACCTCGTTTGCAATTTTCCGTTGCTTATAGCATATCGCCATATCGACGTTGAGCATATCTGAATAGAATTTTGCTCTTTTTGTTCCGCCAGTGTCAGGAGTGGCAATACAAAGATTATCTGTTTGGAGATGGGTTTTAATGTGGTTTAAGAAAAGAGTTGAACCAAATAAATGATCTACAGGAACCTCAAAGAATCCTTGGATTTGATCTGCGTGAAGGTCCATCGTGATGACACGGTCTACACCTGCAGCCATCAGCATGTTTGCAACAAGT
>JAQCID010000194.1 GCA_027618855.1 Bacteroidota bacterium
ATATTGTTGCCTACATTTTATTTAAAAGAAAATCTAGAAAAACTATCCAATATAGAAAAGGGAATTGTGGGCTGGAAAATATTTATAACCTATAAATATCTTGACGCTGCGAAAGAAAAAGGCGCCAAAATTATATCTTGATCACTGCCAGCATCTGATCGTCTGTGGACTCATAATTTGATTGCCAGTTGTACATGCGAGAAGAAATAAATGAAGCTTGGTCTGTAATAGGATGTTCAGACGCCTCTAGGATAAGTTTCCTCAATCCGCTTGTCATTAGCTTTTTATCCTTCAAGCCACCAAACTGATCGGACAGACCATCTGTAAAGATGTACACCAAATCGTCAGGTTTAACAGGTATCGTGGTTTCAACAAAGACATCATCTCTCCAATAATTGCCCCCAATCGACCTAGGGGTTCCTTTGTATTCTAACAATTCTCCATTTCTAACAATCCAAAGAGGCCTTCTGGCTCCTGCAAATCTCAAGGATCTTCTGTCATAATTCAATGCAATAACGGCCAAATCCATTCCGGCACCTGCTCTCATTAATCTGGCTTTGTCGCCCCTTAAAATGGATCTTCTAAACTTTTCATCTAGACGAGTCAACAGATGAGCGGGTCCAATCGATTTGTCAAATGCTTGCGACAACTTCTCCCTTGCCAGAACAGTCATTAACGCAGCACTCATACCGTGCCCGGTACAATCACATACAGCCAAAAAAGTTAAATCATTCTTTTTACGGGCAAATAGAAAATCTCCACTCAAAAATCCAAGTGGCTTGTCGTAAACAGCTAAATTCTGAAAGAGATCATTTAACTCATCATCTGAAGGAGCCAACATCCCTTGAATTGAACGCGCATATAGGATGTCCTCGTTCGAAGGTAAAGCAGCTTTTTTATGATGAAACTGTTTATGTGGAAGCATTTAATTGACCTGGAATTTACAACAGCAAAGATAGTCACACTCATATGTATAACGCACCAATTCTACTAGGGTTGCTTTATTTACTAAATATCGTAATTTCGTGGAATGAAAAATAATTTGATTGTTACGTTTTTTTGCATCACACTCATCTCGATCGGATTGATGTCTAGTTCTAACGGTGTCGCAGAAGCGCAAAACCAAGACCGAACAGGTGCGCCAGGTTCTTCAGAGTCTTGCACGCTATGCCATGCTCCAAGTTCTTCAATAAACGCATCTACGTCTATCTCTGTTTTCAACACGAACGGTGAAGAAATAACAGCGTATATCCCAGGCGAGAACTATGAAGTAAACTTTGTTGTATCAGGGAATGGAGCTGCTGGATTTGGTTTTCAAGCCACGTCAATCTTGACAGATGGATCAAACGCAGGAGAATTTTCTAACCCTGGAGATGCAGTGCAGTTAGAAGCTGTCAACGCCAGACATCTCGTGGAACATAGCACGCCAAGCGCGACAGGTATATTTACAGCAACGTGGACGGCCCCTGATGTAGGAAGTGGAGATGTGGGATTCTTTATGGCAGGACTCGCTGCGAATCTGCAAAATCAAAACCAAGGAGACAGTCACGATGAAACAGCTCTGTCACTGACTGAAAGCATCGGCAATGGCATCGAAGAAAGCGCCCTCATGGAACAGCCATTCGCAACATCAAACGGCGTCACATTAACCCCTAAAGTGGATGGAACGATTTCGATTTTTGACATCAGTGGACGCCAAAACTTTACCAGAGAAGTCTTTTCAAATGAGACAATCCATGTCGAGACAAGTCAAATGAGTCGTGGCCTACAGATTATTCATTTTACACCACACAACAAGAGCAATGATAAATTCGCGACTCAAACATGGAAAGTAGTCATCCCATCATAGACAAAACTGCTGAGAAGAAAGTATTTTCTTTATACCAACTGAATAAGAGTATAAAAAATACGCTTGAGAGTAAGACGGGAAATGCCAGGTTTTGGGTTCGTGCTGAGATTGCGAAAATCTCTGTCAGTCGTACTGGCCATGCATATCTTGATCTTGTTGAAGAAGTGAATGGCGTTCAGCAAGCTGCTATAAAAGGCAATATTTGGCGGATCTCTTTTGACAAGATTAAAAAAGAGTTGGGTGGATCCGCAGAATCTGTATTACAGGTTGGCAGTGAAATCGTTTTTAAATGCACTGTATCCTTTCATGAGGTACATGGACTTAGCTTGTTGATCGACGCGATTGATTTGTCCTTCATGCTTGGCGAATTGGAACGCAGAAAAGCGGAGGCCATTTTAAAAATAAAAAAAGAGGGAAAACATCTTCTCAATGCTTCACTTCCACTCCCTTTGGTCATTCAGAAAATTGCGCTCGTTGGATCTCCGGGAACAGCAGGGTTTAGGGATTTCGTGAAACATGTGATCGACAATGACTTTTTATTCAGATACGACATCCATGTATACGCAACCGCTGTACAAGGAGTTGATGCACCCAATCAATTGTCAAAAGCGATTCTACAAGCCGACGCAAACAATCCAGACGTGATTGTTATTTTAAGAGGCGGAGGATCTCCAATGGATCTAGATTGTTTTAACAACTACAACCTGGCCATAGACATCAGTTCACTTCAAGTCCCAGTACTGACTGGAATCGGACATGAATCCGACTTCAGCCTGGCTGATTTGGTCGCGAACAGGGACTTTAAAACGCCTACAGATGTAGGAGACTTTATTGTGGATAGGACAAATGCGTTTTCTTCAACTTTAGTGGATATTGCGACAAGGGTAGGGAGTAGAAGTAAAACAGTAATACATCGAGAAGAAACAACCTTAAGTGGCGCAAGAATCATTCTTCGAGATCTGCCCATCAGAATATTAACGACAAGAAAAAGATTATTTGACACGTTACGTCAAGATCTAAACAGAGAGTTGGTTCGGATTCTAGAGCGAAAGAATGAAACGTTACTTGGATTGGCTTCAACGATGGAATTATTGAAGCCTAGCCGTACGCTTGCCCGAGGATTCAGCATTGTAAGACATCACAAGAAAGCGATTAGTAACACACATAAAGTCAAAAAAGGTGACACCATAGATATTGAGTTCCACTTGGGATCGATAGAAGCAGAAGTAAAAAATATTCATCACAAAACCGAACATGGCAAAAAATAACACCCCCAAACCCGTCAAGGATCTCAAATACGACGAAGCATTGATTGAATTGCAAGGAATATTAAGTTCATTGCAGGATGAAACCCTGTCCATTGACGATTTAACGACGTCTATAAAACGGGCTTCAGAACTGTTAGAAGCATGTAATTCTCGTCTGCGAACGACTCAAAAGGAAGTAGAAGAAATTATCGTAAAACTGGGGCTAGGCGACTAATTGCCCTGAGTACCATCACGAAGTC
>JAQCID010000195.1 GCA_027618855.1 Bacteroidota bacterium
TCTTCTTGAACTATTTTATCCCATGAAAACCGTCTCTGACCTTGGAGGATCACCGTATTCGTTCCATCGGGCATTCGCAGCATTTTTATTATTCTAGCGACTGTCCCCACCCTGTTCAAATCCTCACCTGAGGGGTCTTCTGTTTTACCGTCTTTCTGTGACACCACCCCGATGGAGGTTTTGTTTTTATTTGCCTCCTTGATTAAATTGATCGACCGATCTCGACCTACTGTAATCGGTATGACTACTCCGGGGAAAAGGACAGTGTTGCGAAGCGATAACAAAGGGATGTTGTCTGGAACATCTTGCTTATGCATTGCTTTTTCATCCTCTTCAGTAATGAGAGGTATAAATTCACTTTCTTGCGATTCAGCAAACAATTGGAAAGGGGAGTCGAAATCTATCATTTAGTATGTATGGACTCCATGTAACGCAAGGTGCGTGCCATTGAGTATGTCTGACAGCGTGTCAGGCATTGTTTGTCAAATTTATTTTCTGAAGGTCAATCATCTATTTTCTTTCTCCTTCAGTTGATGAGAAAAGCTTCGCTATTTCTGATTCTTTTGTTGGGGTAAGTTCTAGCCCTCTTCTAGCAAGGACCTTGCTTGCTGTACTTATAGCTTGCTCAAGCCGATGTTCAGTAAGTCCTTCGGATCCTCCCCAAGAAAAGGATGGAATATGCTTCGGTGGTGTACTGGCGCCAAAGATGTTGCAAAATGCACCTACAATTGTGGCGGTGTCAAAAGCGGTATGAATTGCTGTTTTGCTATGGTCTCCCATCAATAGACCACAGAATGTCTTGCCGCTATTGATGTAATCCTTTATTTCAGCGCGATACATTTTTATTTCTCCATATGTATTTTTCAGATTGCTGGCGGATGTTTCTGCACCGAGGTTGCACCAAGATCCGATCACACTGTTCCCTAAAAATCCTCCATGTGCTTTGTTAGAATAGTCATGTATCACAACGTTGCTTAATTCTCCGCCCACCTTACAATGCTTTCCTATCGAAGTAGGACCGTACACGTTGCTCCCCATTCTCAATTGGCTGTGCTCTCCCAAGACAAATGGTCCTCTGATATTTGACCCCTCCATGACCTCTGCGTTGGCCCCCAAAATAACATCTCCATCTTCCGTATTAATATTGCAACTTCTGACAATGGCCCCCGGAGCCAAATGAATTTTCTCAAGTTCTCCATGGACAAAAACCCCCAAGAGAGCCCATGCCTCACGTTCCTCTTCCGACAGTGTCCTTGCACTCCAAGAGAGCTTCATGTTTTTTAAATCCTCGGCGATTCCTGTTCCACACATTTCAAAATAATCAGCGGCAGAATGTGTAAAAAGGAGCTCAGAATTGAGGTCTATTTCAGGTTTGATCTGTCTGCATTGTTCCCCTTTCATACAGGCATACACCTCCTTTCCATTCCCCCAAGTATCGCCTGGCTCCATGCCCCTTAGGATTTTCGCAGCCTCTTTCGTGGGCATAAGACGCGAATTGATTTCAAAATCCGCATGTATTCCTGCCAGGAGATCTCTCCATTGTAGTGCGACGGACCTGCCTCCAAAGTGTAGTGTAGACTCGCATCTACCCAGGTTTAATGGGTAGATGTTCACACATTTAGAATCAGAAAAAAAGATGACTTTCTGCATTTGGCAAACTTAATGAATTTGATTGTTTAAGAAATCACTTATCTTACAGCATATTAACATGAAAAAACGAACGGTTAATTCAATGATATCGTATCTCAAATTTGTTTCGACCTTGATTTTACTTTTGGGCACGTCATTTATTCAGGCACAAATGGAAGTTACCCAGGCGATGACGCCTACTCAATATGTGAACAATGTACTCTTAGGTGAGGGTGTTACAGCTACAAATGTTCAGTTTTCTGGGTCTTTAGAACAAATTGGTTATCTGACGGATGGGGTAGGCTTCTCAATTGAAAATGGCATTATTATGAGTACTGATTTGGCGACAAATCCTGCAACATGTGATGGCGCTGCGGGTTGTGGTGGTTGTGGTGGGGCAGGAGATCCGGGTTTACTGACCGTTGCAAATTCGGTTCCTCCGCTCATAGGCCAAACCTTCAACGTCCAATCTGTCCACGACGTCTGTATTTTAGAGTTTGATTTCCAACCTTCTGGAGATTTTGTTTCATTCAATTATGTGTTTGGGTCAGACGAATATTTAGGTTGGGTCAATACTCAATACAACGATATTTTTGCTTTCTTCCTTTCAGGACCAGGTATTTCGGGTCCTTATGCTTCGCCTGCTGGATTCCCTGATGGCGCCATTAACATTGCTCAGGTTCCGGATTCAGACCCCCCACTTCCCGTGACGATTAGTTCGGTAAATGATGTCACAAATCCTGAATATTACATTGACAATCCAGGTGCAGTGGATCAGCCATGCATTAATGGATATACGGAATTGTTTACGGCATCAAGCCCTGTGAGTTGCGGCCTGACTTATCATATTAAACTTGCCATTGCTGATGGGAGTGACGATTGGTTAGAGTCAATTGTGATTCTTGAGGAAGGAAGTTTCGGCTCGCCAATTCCTACAGAATATGAAGCAACGGCATCGCCAGATTGTGATCCCGATCCTTTAGATGATCTTGTCATTTATTGTGCTTGGGAAGATTGCGGAGTCTCTACGATCACAGTCAGTCGTCCTTGCTTGGTTCCTTCAGTTTACCCTTTTGAGTTCCAAATCACAGAAGACCCCACCTCGGAAGCTTCTTTCCTTGAGGATATCGATGGGTTGCCCTCAGTTGCGATTATTCCTGTTGGTGAATATGAGATCGCCTTATCCTTTACTGTGCCACAAGATTTCATTGATGAAGGCACCGAAGAGTTGAGACTGAACATTGTAAGTGGAACCACGGAGAGTTTAATCAGTATCTTCATCTACGACACGCCTCCCTTAGAAGCTGTCACACCTGAAGTGGTGACAGTCGCTTGTGATCAGTTCGAAACAGTATGTGTAGACTTAATACAAAACCCAGGCCTAGAATATCCGCCTGTCACTTATAACTGGTCTATTAATGGTGTTGATTTTGGCTCTGATCAGTGCATTGATCATACATCTCTGACGAATCACTTGATGGAAATTTACATTCATGATGGATGTGACAGGGATCTTTATCTTCAAACGCTTTTTGAAGTTCCTTATGATCCACTTGAAATATCTATTTCGAACGACACGCTGCTTTGCAATGGAGCACAAACCATTATGGAATTGGAAATTGGAGGAGGTCAGCCACCTTATCAAATACTTTGGGAGAATTTTATAGATAGTGAATTGGCGCATACTGTATCTCCTACAGTAGGAACGACATATGAAGTGATG
>JAQCID010000196.1 GCA_027618855.1 Bacteroidota bacterium
ATGAGTTAACTGTCAAATTTGATGTTAGAGGAAGAGAGTACAATGGCAACTACTATGTAGATTTAAATGCGTGGCGTATTGAACGAGGTGTTCAAGGTCAAACTCCTACAGAGAATAACGTTGATGCTCAGACGTCATCTGAATCAGTGAGTTCTGCACCCCTTCCAGAAGTTGAGCCAGTCGAGTTAAGTGCTGCGGCTGCAACTGATGACGACCTGCCGTTTTAGTCTCCCTCTTTTTCTATAGTTCATAGTGGAAAATCCCCGCATGCCCAAACTGTCTGATTGGCTTGAGGCTTATTCGCTTGGATTTCAACGTTTCCTTCCTTCACCTTTTGCAATAGCGCTTATTCTAACAGCTGTCGCCTTTGTGAGTGCGTATGCGATTGGAAGCGACGGGTTTGAGCCTGTTCTGAAAGCGTGGTCAACTGGTTTGTGGAATCCCGATTTAATGAGATTTGGTTTTCAAGCCATGTTTATGCTTGTACTCGGTCACGTTCTTGCCCTTTCTGCACCGGTGTCTAAATTCTTAAATATCGTCGTGGATTTGGCGATGCGTAACACACGATATGCTGCTGCGTGGGTCGCGTTATTTGCATTGTTGCTGGGTTGGATCAATTGGGGACTTGGACTTGTAGCAGGTGCGTTATTGGCCAAATCTGTTATCGACAGGTCGCGTATTGAAAATGCAGAGATCAACCCTGGTTTAATTGGCGCCGCTGGGTATATGGGGTTGCTGGTTTGGCACAGTGGTCTAAGTGGAAGCGCACCATTAAAAGTTGCAGAACCGGGTCACTTAATGTCTCTTTACCCGAATGGCGCGAATTGGTCAATTCCCATAGAAGAAGCCATTTCTATTTCTAGAACAGTTTTTACAAGTTGGAACTTTGCGATTACGCTTGCGGTGATCATTTCTATCGTCTTGCTTTTCATTTTCTTAGGGTCAACTGTGGGAAGTAAGGAGGGAGAAATGCGGTCAAATGACGATGTTTCTGACTCCAAGGAGACAGATTCCATCGCTGAAATTCCCGGATCCAGATCTGTGGCGGATGCGTTAGATAAGGGCAAAGTACTTGCGTGGTCCTTTGGAATTGTATGTACAGGAACTGCCATTTGGCTCGCCGTAGACAGTTTCGGTTCGAACACGACAAGTCTGGGATTTGTGACACCAGATTGGATTAATTTAATCTTATTGGGTTTGGCCATGCTCGCTCATGGATCTGTTTCAAATATGTTGAACGCCTTAGAAAAAGCAATCGGAGGAGCGTCCGGGATTCTTCTCCAATTCCCTATTTATTTCGGTATTATGGGCATCGTAACCGGAACTGGACTGGCTGATGTTTTGTCGGGAGCTTTGGTCTCAGTGACGTCATCAGGAACATTGCCGTTGGCAATTTTCGGGTCTTCGGGTCTTCTAAATATCTTCGTTCCTAGTGGGGGAGGGCAGTGGGCGGTTCAAGGTCCCCTGGTGATAGAATCATGTCACGCAATGGGCATAAGTCTGGAAAAAGGGGTCATGGCCATGGCTTATGGTGATCAGTGGACGAACATGCTTCAGCCTTTTTGGGCTCTGCCTTTGTTGGGGATAACCGGGCTTAAAGCAAGGGATATATTGCCATATACACTGGCTGCTATGATTGTTTCAGGCTTGGTATTTGTTGTTTCTCTTCTCCTTATCGCTTAAAAATGGTGGTTGAATAGAAACTATTCAATTACAAGATATCTTTGCAACCGCAATGGCTCAAGAATTCCACACATTTACGCTCCCTAATGGCATCCGTGTCATTCATAAGGAAGTCCCAAGGGCAGCCAGTCATGTCGCCCTTGTTGTGAACGCGGGAACGCGTGACGAGGTGAAAGGCGAGGCCGGTGTGGCTCATTTTATAGAGCATTGCCTATTCAAGGGTACAAAAAAGCGCAAGACATTTCATATTCTCAACAGATTAGAGAGGGTAGGTGGGGATTTGAATGCATATACGACGAAAGAGGAGACGTGGATAAGTGCCTCATTTTTAGAGCGTGACTTAGGAAGAGCGATTGAACTGGTTTCCGACATCGGATTTAATTCAACGTTCCCAGAAAAGGAAATCATCAAGGAACGCGATGTTATTTTGGATGAAATTGCATCCGTTTTAGACAATCCCAGCGATGTGATTTTCGATGAGTTTGAGGAACGATTGTTTGGGACTCATTCGCTTGGAAGAACAATTCTCGGTACCACTGATTCAGTCCGTAGTCTTGGAGTAGAAGAAATTAAGAACTTCGTCAATCGAAATTATTGTGCTGAATCTATGGTGTTTGCATCTGTCGGGTCCACTCCGATTAAGAAGTTCAAGAAACTGTGCGAGAAATATTTGACCCATGAAACCGGGAAATTGAAATCAAATAAAAGGGTCGCTCCAAGTCCTCAGAAAGTCTTTGATGAACGTACGGAGCAAGATACGCATCAAGTCCATCATCTTCTCGGAGGTCTAACTGTCGGAGCTGATCATCCAGACAAACTCCCCCTCACATTGATTGCGAATTATTTAGGGGGTCCGGCTATGAATTGTCGTTTAAGCCTCAATATTCGTGAGAAATATGGGATGGCTTATCACATTGAAGCGGGATATTCTCCTTATCAGGACAGTGGGGTGTTTTCTGTGTACTTTGGAACTGACAGGAGACATCACAATAAGGTGGAGTCGTTGGTGAACAAGGAACTTCAGCTCTTATGTGACAATCGTTTAGGTGTGATGCAGCTTCACGATGCAAAAAAACAGCTGATCGGCCAAATCGCACTTAGTCAAGATAGCGGCCCAGCGATTATGACTGGTCTGGCAAAGAGTTTTTTATTGTACAATCGGGTACAACCTCTGGCTGATTTTTTTAAATCAATAGAGCAGATTTCTTCCGAGGATATTCTACGCGTTTCTAATCAGTATATCAGTCCTGAAAAACTCAGCAGACTCGTCTACCTTGATAAAATGACCTCGTAGAAATTATCTTGTAGAAAACTTGTGTACATCGTCGTGATCAGATTGAATGTTGTTTTTCACTGAACGAATTTTCAGACTGATCATCGCCCATTCTCTGTTTCCATCAAGAAGGAGTTGACGAACGGCTTCATCATCATTGTCTGCTCCTTCAGCAATAAGAGCGAGTTTGGAAAAGTTGTTTTTTCTAAGCCACTTACAAGCCTTTTCCTCACCTTCGGCACCTCTAATTAAAGCCATGAGCTCGGGATGCCCTTCTGTCATCAGCCATGATCTTGCGCTTTCATCTAAATTTAAAGCATATGTAAAAGCGGAGAGTTCGACATAACCATTTGAGGCTAACCAGTCCCTTAATTTTTTATTTCCACTA
>JAQCID010000197.1 GCA_027618855.1 Bacteroidota bacterium
GTAACACCTGCTCTGTTTGGTGCAATTCCTCCAGTAACGATAAGTCCGACTCCCCCTTTTGCTCTTTCAGCGTAAAATTTTGCCAAACGTGGAAATCCACCCTTTAATTCTTCAAGCCCAGTATGCATCGATCCCATAATGACTCGATTAGGCAGCGTTGTTGACCCTACTTTAAGGGGAGAGAACAAGAGTGGGTATGATTTGTGGGGCTTCACTAGGCTAGGTTTATTCAAAGTCACGATATCTGTCAACAAATTCTTGTCTCAGACCATTCCTCGAAAATTGCATTTTGATCGACTCATCACTCATGGGATTTGTGAGCTTTTTATCCTTGTCCTTTAAGTTATCCCAAACCTCCATAAAGTACATGTCATTCGTTTCGAAATTAAAAAACGTATCATATTCGAAGTAGTACCAATGACCCTCACTTAAATGGAAGTATACTCTAAGTTCATCTCGTCCCCTGTCACGAACGAGCTCAACACGACCAGGCACAGTTCTAAACACAGCATCATCTCCAATTGTAGCGACACCAAGTTCCGCAGTTGAAACAAATGCGTCTTCATATGAATCGTAGAAAAACTCAAGACCCGTGAGCATCATCGTGTAACGAATTTCTTTTGGGACCTTTTTGAAGGTGCCCTCACGGGACAATTCTCTGAGCGCATTGTCTGCGACTTCCATTCCAGCGAGTTCTCTTAAGGCATACTCATAATTTGTAGAACTGAAATCCAGTGGAGTAGAAACAGCTGCGTTTGTAAGCTGATCTGCCAAATGTGACTCAAGGTCATCAGACATATAAATATCAAGTGCCAAAGAACCTTTCATTTGAATCTTACCTGACTCAGACTCCCATGCAGAGCCCACAAAGGTGTGGTCAATGATGCTGAAATCGAATGGCAATTTTGATGCCCCCGAAGAATAGACTCCACATCCTTTTTCAGGCAATTCAATGAGTGTTCCCGGAAGCCCCTCTCGACGAAGTTTTTCAGCTGTACAAACCACATACCTTGCTTTTTTACTGTCAAATCTCAGTGCACCTTCTGGCTTAAAAATCTCTCGGTCTCCTCGGTCAGGCTTTTTAGTGAAGAACGCGGAATAGGATGTGAAGGGAGCGTCATCTGACATAATGATCCCCACTCCAAGATGCGCTTTCGTCATTTCTTGAACAATTGAATCAAGAGGAATAGCTACATCAGCTGGATCAATGACAGATTCAAACTGTATCCACTGTCTTTTAAAATCTTCACATTCAAAAGCAAGCCTTGTGCCACCATCAAATTCAAGATCTTTGCGACCAGACAAGAGCTTGACATCGCCCGTGAATTCAAAATAAGGACTCAAAAAGAACTCTTGCCCCATCGCAATGGACCCCATTGCAGTTGTAGAATATGCAGTGTCTACATCAATTTTGTCAAAGAAAATAGGCCAATCAATGCCTTGTTCGTCCTTATATAAATATGAAGCAGACGCTGTGTAGTCAAGTCGACCTTTGACTTGAATCGTCGCATCGAAAAAACGGTGATATCTGGTGACATCATTTGCATAAATAAGCGCGTTTTTCAATGGATCCATCGCCGCATCACGTCGAATGGTTACTTTTCCACTGTCAGGCCAAACCTCAGCATCAGCTACCGCAATCGCCTTCACGTCCCTACAAACAACGATGGCTTCCTCTACATTATATAAGGCGCGTGTACAGGCAAAATGAAGAGAGTCTTGATTGGGGTGGACAGAAACAAAATTCGAAAAGGACTTGTCTGCCAGGTCTGCGAACACCAATTCTTCTTTGTCGGTAAACGTGTTTTCAAGCTCGATTTGATCTTCATCCATAAACCATCTAAATCTATCCATCGTACACAAATATCTTACCGCTGGAAGAGCGATTTCTGTAAGCCCCGCATGTGAAACAAAGTCTCCTACACGGGTCTTGAAATCCACATCTGCTTTTACGTTGTCCGTTGTAAAAGCGAGGGCATTGAGATCATTTCCTTGAATTTCGAATCGAGCAGTATCTGCTCTCATCCCTAGCTCTCCCATTGTGAAATATTTGGAGCTCAGGAAAGCTTCTTCAAATTCAAACTCACCCTGGGCAGTCATTCCACTTGTGCTCAAATGTATGGATCCACCAAGCATCACGTCATCATTAAAACATCTTAATCTGTCAAATTCAGACCTTACATCCAACAAGGGTTCACCAAGCTCAGAGGTCGTGTGGAGCGCAAATTCAGTTTCAGTGGCTTCAAGAGATGGCACATGGTCCGCTGAAGACTCATTCGTGTAAGAGGTCGTCTTTCCGAACGCTGAGTCAGGAACCAACACCATCGCCTCGCCTACCAAATGAGAGGTCAAAAAGTCTATCGCCCCGGTCCCTTGAAGTCCATCCATGTTAAGCGTTAAGTCCGCATTTAAGGTGCCAACTCCTCCGTAAAGAGGGAATCCTCCAGGAGGGTTAGACGTCTTGATCCCAAGTGAGAAATCTTCCATCAGACGTAAATCGACATCCAAATCGGGAACGATGCCGCCTGCCAACAGTTCTCCTTTGAATCTCAGGTCGTCTTTTACAAAGTTGTCTAAGCTATCAATGTCAAATGGTTCCAATGCATAACGAAATCTGTTTCTATGGTATGCGCCCTTGTGTATACTGGGGCTGTCGTAATAAACGTAAGACGGACCTACACTGTTCAGAACAGGATAGTGTGTGTAGTATTCAGACTTCCACCCTGAACGATTCGATGGATCATCTATTTCCAAAGTCCCCGTAATTCCATCGATAGAATTTCTAACCACCCTCGTTTTCGGTTTTCCATCAATCCCTAATTCACCATCTATCTCTGCCCTTATATGCATGTTGTCTACAGAATTTAATGCAATAAGGAAGTCTGCATAATGAAACTCAAACCCAGAACCAGAAAAATCAAAATTCCCAGCTTCTACCCTGCCTGAGAACGTAAAATTTCGATCTTCAGACATCTTGATACGACCATATTTAGGGGTCACAATCACATTTTGTTCTGTACTTAGTTTGAAATTAGAAAGACCATCTATTTCTAATATTCTCGAACTTAATCCCAGCCTGGCATTTGCACCAGAACCGACGATCGATTTAAAGGCGATGACGTCATAATCGACCCTGCCCCTGTTGCATTTTAAATGTTTTTCAGCTTTTGGGAGCCATGTGCACCATCGTTCTTTCACATCATAATCGACATACCCATCTAACGCCAAATTGATCAACAACATCCTGGCTTGCACCTCGTTCAGCTTTAAATAATCTGCATAATCCGCCGCGTAAAAGCCCGGATCATCTCTTTCGTGGACAAACTTGCCTAGTT
>JAQCID010000198.1 GCA_027618855.1 Bacteroidota bacterium
TGAGTAGAATCGTTGGGGGAGATATTGTGCCCCCAGGCTTGGCATCAAGTTTGGTTTAAGGTATTCTGATTGTAACTTTAAGTAAGTAAAAAAGTATGGCACATATCCTAATAATTGACGACGAACGGCCGATACGAGCTAGCCTGAGGGAGATTCTTGAATACGAGGGGCATACCATTGATGAGGCAGAAGATGGTGCCGATGGTGTCATTGCAGCTCAGAAAAAGCAATTTGATGTGGTGTTTTGTGACATCAAGATGCCTAAAATGGATGGCATTGATGTTTTAGATATGTTCAAGAAGAAGAACATTCTTGCGCCAGTGATTATGATCTCGGGTCATGGGACAGTTGAAACGGCGGTGCTATCTCTTAAAAAGGGTGCCTTCGATTTTATTCAAAAACCACTTGACTTGAATCGAATTTTACTTACACTGAAGCACGCGCTAGATAAAGATGAACTCGAAAAAGAAACGAAGCGACTGCGCCGAAAAGTCCACGACAACAAATCTTATCCTATTGTGGGTGAATCAACGGCAATAAAAGATCTTCTTCAAATGGTGAAAACGGTTTCAGCCACTGATGCAAGAGTATTGATTACAGGTGGCAACGGATCGGGAAAGGAACTCGTAGCACGGCAACTGCACAACGGAAGTGGCAGGCAATCCAATCCATTCGTTGAAGTAAATTGTGCAGCGATTCCTTCTGAATTAATCGAGAGTGAGTTGTTTGGTCATGAAAAAGGATCTTTCACAAGTGCATTCAAACAAAGGAAAGGTAAATTTGAACTTGCAAATGGTGGGACATTGTTCCTGGATGAAGTAGGGGATATGGGTCCTGAAGCTCAAGCAAAAGTTTTAAGGGCACTTCAGGAAAATAAAATTACGCGTGTGGGTGGTGACAAAGACATCCAGGTTGATGTAAGAATTGTATCGGCGACGAACAAAGATCTTAAAGTGGAGATATCGAAAGGTAACTTTCGTGAGGATCTGTTTCATCGTCTCGCAGTTATACCCATTCACGTTCCATCGCTGAATGACAGAAGAGAAGATATTCCCTTGCTCGTGACTCATTTTCTTGAGCTTTTGGCCGAAGATCATGGTCAAGCGATCCCCAAGGTTGATAAAGATGCGTTGGGTCTCATCTGTAAAGCGGATTGGACAGGAAATGTACGTGAATTAAGGAACGTGATGGAGAGATTGTTAATCCTCACTCCTTCAGGCACTTCAATTTCCAGTGATATTGTCAGTAAATACGCACATTTGACTGTTTTTTAACTGTAACGTGTTTAAAATCAGAAATTAAGAGGCAACCATGACGTTTGTATGTCGTCTATCTTGTTGGATAACAAATCAATAAGATGAATTAAAGATGGATACTTTTACATTACTCGGATTTGAACTTTCTGGCTCTATACAGCTGGCTGCGGTTTTTATTGCAATCATTAGTGTCGTCGCAAACATCCTTCTTTTTGTAAAAGCGGATTTGCCTTGGTGGTCTGTATTTATTCCTTTTTACAACATCATGACCGGAATGAAGTTGATAGGCCGTCCCACGTGGCATGCCTTTTTATTTTTCACACCTGCTGCAATTTACCTGTTCCCAAAAACGATTTTGGAAATTGCTCAAAGTTTCGGCAAGCATAAACTGTCAGACTATGTTTTGGTACTGGTCTTTAATGTGTTCTATATTCTGAACTTAGGTCTTTCTCCTGATGAAGAATATGTTGGCCCTGCGTACAAACGTCTATCGATCAAGACAAATAACAAATTAAGTGCTCCAGAAGATATGAATCTCGCTTAATTGCTTGTCTCTGTTAAACTTTACTTTATATGAGCCCTCTAGCCTTGCTGAGGGCTTCTTTTATGCCTTCAGGATAGGTTCCTCCGGCAGAGGCAAACATAGGTTGGCCTCCTCCGCCGCCTCGGATATAACCGGCCAATTCTTTCACCATGTCACCGGCTTTTAATCCTTTTTCAGAAATCACATCATCGCTAATTGCGACAGCGATACCTGCTTTTCCATTGTTTCTGGATGCGAAGACGCCTACAAATGGTGCGTGTTCGCTTTTAAGTTGGAATGCAAGATCTTTGATTGATTTGGCATCGAGTTTGAGTTCGCAAGCAATGAAATTAATGCCATTTTTATGGGTGATTTCCTTGACAAGATTTTCTTTTACATTCCCCGCTTCCTTACGTTGAAGAACTTCGAGTTCTTTCGTGAGTGTCGCATTGTTCGCAATGAGATCTTCGACTGATTTAGGAAGATCTTTTGCACCTTTAAAACATTCACGTATTTGGCTTAATGAATTGCGCTCGTGATGTGCCAAACTTAATGCGCCCGATCCAGTGACTGCTTCGATTCTTCGTATACCTGATGCGACAGATGTTTCTGTCGTAATTCGAAAAGTCCCAATTGAACCTGTTGCAGGTACATGAATTCCACCGCAGAGTTCTTTTGAAGATCCAAATCCGATCATCCTCACGGACTCTCCATATTTCTCTCCAAACAACATCATGGCCCCAGCTTTTTTTGCGTCTTCTAGTGCCAGATTTCGTTTTTCATCAAGAGGGATGTTCTCTAGAATCCGCTCATTTACACGATCTTCAATTTTTTGGACTGTGTCTGTTTCTATCTTTTCGAAATGAGAAAAGTCAAATCGCAGGTTTTCTGGTCTTACAAGCGACCCCTTTTGTTCTACATGCGTGCCGAGAATATCTCTAAGTGCCTCATGTAGTAAATGAGTCGCTGAGTGATTCCTAGAAGATGCCAATTGATTTGTAACATCTACTTCTGCTTGGAATGTAGCTGCTGTATCGCTGGGAAGTTCAGTCAATGTATGAACGATCAGATTGTTCTCCTTTTTCGTATCAATGACGTTTGTTTGATTGTTCTCGGAAATGAGTCGTCCAGTATCCCCTACTTGCCCTCCTCCTTCAGGATAGAATGGGGTTTGGTCTAGTACAACTTGATAGAAGATTTCGCCTTTTGCTTCGACCTTTCTATATCGCAGTATTTTACAACTGCACGTCGTGCTATCATACCCTACGAATTCTGTTGTCTCTGCAGATGGAGTGATTTCAACCCAGTCTTCAGTGGATACTTTGCCCGCTTTGCGAGAACGTGACTTTTGGCCTTCAAGTTCCAAAGTAAATCCCTCCTCGTCTACGATCATGCCACTCTCCGAAGCCATTAAAGCAGTCAGGTCAAAGGGGAATCCAAATGTATCGTATAGCGCGAAAGCCGTCTTGCCAGAAACGGTGTCGCCGGCACGCATGTCTTGCAGGTGTCCCTGAAGAAGATCTATGCCGTGAGCGAGCGTTCGAAGGAAA
>JAQCID010000199.1 GCA_027618855.1 Bacteroidota bacterium
GCAGAAGGAGCTTCAAGGCACGGTTTGTTCCCCAGTCAACGACGCCACTCCGCGCAAGAAAAACATCCGAACCGCACGTTCATTCGGTGCGGAAGTTAAAAGTTTGGCTGGTCTGAAAGAGTCTGTGGGAACTTTTGCGGTCAATTGCGCCATGAAGCTCAGAAATGAGGGGAGTTGTTGCGCGTCTGTGACGGTGTTCGTGAGCACGAACCCCTTCAAGCCTCAAGCGACTCAGTATCACGGTGCACGAACCATCAAGCTCGATGTCCCCACGAATGACAACCTCGAAATTGTCGCGGCTGCGATGCGTGCTTTGGGTGAAGTATTCCGATCGGACTGTACGTATAAAAAGGCGGGTGTTCTCGTGGGAGATATCGTTCCGTCGAATCAAGTTCAGCTCGGGATTTTTGATTCCGTGGACCGATCGAAGCGCGGAACTTTAATGAAATCGATTGACACCATTAATGCCCAAATGGGACGAGATAAAGTGCGGCTTGCTGTTCAGGGTTTCGACAGGAAATGGCGCCTTAGACAAGAGCGATTGTCTCCTTGTTATACGACTCGCTTTGCGGATATTTTAACTGTTCGGGTTTAGTATTTAAAGTGCGACCTTTGAATTATGGAAACGAGGATAAATAAATTTCTTAGCGAGGTGGGGTTTTGTTCGCGTCGGGCAGCTGACAAGCTACTTGAAGCGGGTAAGATTACTATCAACGGCCATGTGCCTGAGTTGGGCACGAAGGTGCAGGCTGGGGATGAAGTAAGGGTGGAGGGGAAGTTGGTGGGAGGAGGAGAGCGTGAGAATTTGGTCTATCTGGCCTTTCACAAGCCGGTGGGTATCGTGTGTACAACGGATCAGAAACGAGAGGAGGACAATATCATTGATTTCATCGGATATCCAACGCGTATTTTCCCGATAGGTCGACTAGATAAGCCGAGTGAGGGGTTGATTTTCCTGACGAATGACGGAGATATCGTGAACAAGATTTTGCGGGCGAGGAATCACCATGAAAAGGAGTATATCGTCACTGTGGATCGGATTATTATCGGGGATTTCATCAGCGATATGGGCAAGGGTGTTCCGATTCTGGATACTGTAACGAGTCCATGTTTTATAGAACAAACCGGAGACAGGGAGTTTCGGATTGTGCTTACGCAGGGTTTAAACAGACAGATTCGAAGAATGTGTGAGCACTTCGGGTATCGGGTGGGGCGACTTAAGCGCGTTCGCATCATGAATATGCATCTTGATATGCCAGTGGGTACTTGGCGAGATTTCAAAAAATCCGAACTAGACGAGATGTACAGTTTGATTGATGATTCGTCGAAGACCGTGTAGTTCAGACGCATTATTTTACATCCATAGCGCGAAAGCAATGAATAGAGAATCATTCAAGGACTTCAATATTTATACTGAGGTCAATGCAGCGTCAATTTTAGATTTTGTAGGTCAAATTCAGGGTGTGAGTACTGGATTCCCTTTTGATGAATCGACAATGGTCATTAAAGTGGGGGCCGATTCCAAGCATAAAATCTTTGCGCTCTTTAACATTGATCATTTTGAGTGGGTCAATCTGAAGTGTGATCCAGAAAAATCAATCGACCTAAGAGGGAGTTACGAGGGGGTGAAGCCAGGGTGGCATATGAATAAAACACACTGGAATTCAGTGTCTCCAGATCCCATCTCTGATGTTCCAGCAAAATTATTTTGGGAGCTTCTGTTGCACAGTTACGCGCTCGTAAAGCAATCTTTGCCGATAAAAATTAAATCACAACTATCCTAGTTTAATGCAATTAAACATCGTTTTAGTGTGTTTTAGCGCGTTTAAATGCACTTTATCGCAAAATATGACAGCTCGCTTTAGGCGCAATTCTCACCGAAGAGAGACAGTACAGCGAGTACATCTGAGATGGTCACAGCCCCATCACCATCCACATCTGCAGAACATCCATACATACATCCGTACTGACTGAGTATGTGTAAAATATCGTTGATGTCGATGATGCCGTTTGGCACCACATCCTCAGGACAGGAAACAAATGGTGGGGGTGGTGTGCCAGCCAAAATGGAATCCAATGGGAAACTCTGAATGCTCCTTGAGAAAGTGCCGGCTACAAGTCGCCTCTCTACCGTATCCACGACAAGATCGTAGACGGGGATCCAGGGCATGGATCCCAATCTCTCCCAATGAGCACCGGCATCCACGGTGGCGTAAACTCCGGCATCTGTTGCGGTCGCCCAAACCACTTCGTTTAATGCGACGACGGAATTCATGGGGTGCTCAGGAAGGTCCCCTGAGACAGAATGCCAAGGTCCTCCAAGTGCCGCTTTTAAGATGTGAGGCGTGTACGCATAATCTCTGTATCCACTGACGGTACAGAAAATCGAGTCAGGGTTGTAGGGGTCGAAATACAGATCTGTGACATATCGATCAGGAAGTCCATTTGTCATCAGATTCCAATTCGTTCCGCCGTCGGTCGTGTAGTGAACTTGTCCGTCTGCCGTTCCTGCTGCGACGATGTTCTCGTCAATCGGAGACCCTGTGATTGAGGTGATAATTCGGTAACTTAATGCAGGGTCTATATTTAATGTGAGGTCGTCGCTCATGGGTGTCCAAGTGCCTGAAGGTTCGCCGACCATGCGCCACATTCTTTGTGTTCCAGTCCAAATATGTTCCGGGTTTGCAGGGTGGAGCATAATGGGGGCATCCCAGCCTTTTCTGTCGCCCGCATCTGTATCCGCCATTCCGTTCCAGGAGGGATTTAAACTGGCAGGTGGGTCGTATGAATATGCGAAGTTTGCCCACTGTACCGTTGCAATTCTGTAGTTGGGATTTGTGGGGTGGAATACAGAAGTGAACCCATCACCTCCTCGGTCTCGGTTCCAGCTGTTCAGTCCCAGGTATGATCCTGTAGTGGTGCCGTTATCTTGAGCACCTCCAGTATATTTTCCTGGATTGTGGGGGTTCCATTCTACTCTGTAGAATTGAGAATTGGGGAGGTTCTCAATATCAGCCCAGGACCCTCCATGGTCCGACGTTCTGTAAGCTCCTCCATCGGTTGCGAGGATGGCAGAGTTGGGTCCCACCCACTGCATGTCATGTTTGTCTGCATGCACAGAATATTCCCACCAAGGAGGGGCCATCTCACTCCAAGTCATTCCGCCATCCAGAGAATTCCAGACATCTACTCCTAGAATTGTAATGTCTTCAGCGTTCCATGGATTGATTCTAACTTTTGAAAAATACCAGCCAAATCCACCAAGCGCATTTGCAAGCGGTTCGGTATTTGAAATAATTGGAGACCAACTGAGGCCACCATCTGTGCTG
>JAQCID010000200.1 GCA_027618855.1 Bacteroidota bacterium
CCCACAAGCATATGTGCTAACACGTGTGTTTACAGCAACTGATCTTTGTGGAAACGCAACAAGTGCGACGCAGACAATCACCGTTGTGGATACGACAGCGCCTGTCTTCACCCTCTTCCCTGAAGATTCAAATACACAATGTGAAGAAGCTCCATATTCAATTGAGGTTTCTGACAACTGTGGGTCTGTTTCCATTGAAGAAACACGTGATACACTTGCTTCAGACGGTTGTGGAAACTACACACATTTGGTCTCAGTGACTGCGACTGACGAGTGTGGAAATGTAACGAGTGATTCATTTACAATCATTGTTCAGGATACAGAAGCGCCACAAATCACGGACTCTAATGGTCTCGAAAATAACGAAGTCATTCAAGTATGTTGGGATGATGTCTGGGGCAACGTAACGATTCCAGCTGCGGTTGAGATCACATACGTTGACAACTGTGACAATGAAGTAGACCTCGAGTTTACCGAGGAAACGAATGGAGAATTTGCTCCATCTGGCGACATCACTGGATACTGTACGATAACGACTCCTCAAGCTTTGGAAGACGGTGAAACTTGCGACAATTATGACGCGCACAGTATTCGCATGTTCAACTTTCCTGGAGACGAGTACTACACGACACTAGAAGGTCTTGTGACAACTTACACTAATGGAACACGTCATATTGAGTTGACTGCTGTGTCTAGCGCTAACCCGAATGCGGGTTGGACTGTAGTCGCTGACTTCTCTGCTGACATGACATGGGATGAGTGGAGTGGACAAGAAGGATACCACAGCTTTAAATCTGATTGTGGACTTGGAGATCATACCCTATGGAATTACGCAATTCTTCAGAACTCAAGCCAATTAATTGGTTGGGGAGACTACGAAGGAAGCGCACTAAGTATGAGCCATCAGCCAAGTAACGAATACTTCGGATTCCAACTCGGTGAGGGAGCAAACAACAAAAATGCTGACTTCGGATTTAGTGGATGGTTCTACTACATCGGGGAGTTCCAAGGTGAAAACATCATGGGCTCTGGTGACCTATTCGGGGATCTTAACTGTTGCCTTCCTTACGAAATCACTCGTGATTACACGCTGACTGATTGCTCTGGAAACGCTGAAACATTCGGATACACAGTAGATATCTCAAGTGAGTCTTGCATCGATGACGAGGGAGGATTACAGGAAGAAAGCGAGGGGTCTGGTGTAGCAAACACGATGGCTAAGGACTACATCACAATCGATGCATTGTCTCCCAATCCGACAAACTCATCGACAACGTTGACCTTTACAATTCAGGAGGTCGCATCCGTTAAAGTTGAGGTAACGACGATGGATGGATCTCTTGTACTTCAACCATTTGAACAAATAGTGATCGCGGACTGGCCTCAAACTGTGTTGATTGGTACAAATGGTTTAGAAGCCGGAATGTATCAGATTCGTGTAACATCGCGAGGGTTCATGACATCAAAAAAATTACTTGTCATTCAATAATCTGTTAACCTAAGCAAAAAAACAAAAGCCGCCCCTAAAACTAGGGGCGGCTTTTATTACATCATTCTAATACGCATTCTATAACAATTACAATTTATGTCTTACTTTAAAGAAACGTTTACTTTTGGATTTTTACTCGTTCTAGCATCCATTCACGGCTATGCGCAAACTTCCAACAACAGCCTTCTTCCATACAATCCCGATATTGATGGAAATGGGACGATCGAGACGACCGATTTAATTGGGTTTCTTTCCTATTTCGGCATCTCGTATATCGCTGAGGGAACACTGCCTATTGAATTTGGAGGCACTGGCGCATCAACAGTAGAAGAGGCACGACTTGAATTGACTCTTTCTGTGTTTTCTGATCTACTTCCAGTGGAAGGGGTTTCATCAGGAGGTCAAATTTCTGGAACATTGAACATTGAGGGCGCACTTTCGCAAGGTGAAGATTCTGAAGCAACAGGTTCCTTTTCTGTGGGTTTAAATCGAAGTTTAGCTTCAGGAGATTGTTCTGTTGCGCAAGGCGAATCAACTGTAGCTACTGCCCTTGGGTCTCATTCTGAAGGAATGTTAACTTATTCCTCCGGGATAGGCTCACATGCAGAAGGAATGCAAACACTTGCCCAAGCTGATTATACGCATACTGAGGGTTTCCAAACCCAGGCGCTAAACACTTCTGCTCACGCGGAAGGTTATGGATCTGTTGCAAGTGGACTGTATTCTCATGCAGAAAATAGATTTACTGTCGCAAATTCTACATGTGCACATGCGGAGGGTGAAGGAACAAATGCATTAGCTGCTGCAGCTCACTCTGAAGGATACGAAACAACTGCAGATGGCTTTGCGTCACACGCTCAGGGTTATCAAAGTATCTCTTCTGGTAGCTATAGCCATGCAGGAGGCAGAACGTCTTTGGCCTCAGCTACTGGGTCGACAGCGATGGGAAACAGCGTTATCGCCGACCAACAATACTCTACTGTAGTAGGAGAATATAACCTAGAAAATATCATGGGAACTTTGTTTGTCGTAGGAAATGGAGTTCATGCATCTAGTAGATCAAACATCTTTGAGGTGAGCAGTACCGATGCTGTAGTAAATGGAGACTTCAATGTAAACGGAATTATTTCCTCAAACGGAGTAAATCTCGAAACAGGAATTGACAATAACCAGGTTGACATTCAGCTTTTAATCCTTGAAATTGCAAATCTTCAATCAATCGTTGCTGATCTTCAAATTCAAATAGACACCCTCACTCCTTAGTGCGTTTTAATGCATTTAACTGAACTTTAGGCAATTTTAGAAACATTCGTGTGGGTTTTTGCGCATTTGGCGGAACAAACCCTAAGCAAATGTATCTCCAATCCGAATCGACCTACTGCCTGGTTGCAATAAATTCAGTCCCAAAATTTCCATTGACCACCATCGTTTGATCTATTAAATTGATGGCCAGAGAGAATTCTGGTTCGGCGGGGTATTTGCTTGAAGATTGCTCTTTGCAGGTACATCTCAATTGAGCCATGGTTTCAGATTGCACATCAACCAAACAGTTGCCAATGTACAATACGGGGCCCGTGGACTCGTCCTTCGCTAGCTGTATAACTTCGATCCCCAGTTCTTTAATCGCAATCGTATATGCTGATCCAGGTACAGGGATTTTTTTCCCGTTAATGACCATGGGCTCACCTGATGCTTTGGTTAAAAAATATCCGCCTTGGTCACCGAGGTAGATCCCTTCCCATGGGAAGGACGCAACAGGGGTTGGTTCAGACACTGCTTCTAAAGCGTTCACGTTCAAATTGTCAGTTTCATCGCCGGC
>JAQCID010000201.1 GCA_027618855.1 Bacteroidota bacterium
CTCGAACATAGTAGGCATAAATAAGCGCTCCTTCAATGGACGTATTCTTACGCATTGTGCGGCCGAAATGATTTCAGTGAAAAATGTTGTCCCCTAAAACCAACGCGACACTACTCTCTCCGATAAATTCTTCTCCGATCACAAAAGCTTGCGCAAGACCATTTGGCACCTCTTGAACCGCATACTCAAAAGTACACCCCAACGAGGAGCCGTCACCCAATAATCTATAGAAAGCCGCTGAATCTTCCGGGGTTGTAATGATCAGAATTTCTCTTATTCCCGCAAGCATAAGTGTCGAAATCGGATAGTAGATCATGGGTTTGTCAAACACAGGCATAAGTTGTTTACTTACCGCCTTTGTCAAAGGCCAAAGCCTCGTCCCACTACCTCCTGCTAAAATTATTCCCTTCATGCGTTTCGATTCATGACTCCAAGTTATCAGGTTTAGCCCTTCTTTTCACAATGTCTTCATGCTTTTCCTCGCCTTTCCCAGGGGTGATGCCAAAGTCTATCCTCAATTTCTCAAGTTCAATGTCCTCCTCTTCGTCAATAATATTCATCAAAGGCTCTTGAAAGGCTTTGGTGGTCACGAAATGTTCTAAGCTTAAAAGCAACGAGGGAAGCAGGAGTAGGTTTGCAAACATCGCAACCAAAAGCGTTACACTTACGAGCAATCCCAACGAACGCGTTCCATCGAATTCAGAGAGCGTAAACATCATAAACCCACTGAATAGAACAATTGAGGTGTACATCATACTCACCCCCGTTTCTTCCACTGCTAAAATGACTGCCCTTTTGATGTTCCAGTTCAGACGCGTGAGTTCTTGCCTGTATTTGGCCAAAAAGTGTATTGTGTCATCAATTGAAATTCCAAACGCAATAGAGAACACAAGAATGGTCGAAGGTTTAATCGCAATCCCAGTCCAACCCATAATTCCTGCGGTAAACAAGAGCGGCATAATGTTGGGGATCAGCGCGATAAACACCATCCTGACCGATTTAAACAGAAGCGCCATGACAAGTGCGATCAGGAGAATCGCAAGGGAAATGCTGATGGATAGGTTTCTTACGAGATAGTGGGTTCCTTCAAGGAAAACGATGCTGGTACCCGTCAGAGTCACCTTGTATTTTGAAGGTGGGAAAATAGAATCTATTCGTGGACGCAAATCATCCATAAGTTCATCCATTTCAATGGTACCTATGTCCGCAATTTGGGCCGATATTCGGGTAATCGTTTTAGAAGAATCCAGGAAGTTCCTTGTAACACTCCCCGCATCAACACTCCCTTTTGATTTTTCTTCAGTGCGGCGTGTATAAGACCGAAGCTTCATCTTTTCATTGTTAGAAATAGGGAGGCGATAGCCCGACTTTTCACCGTTATTCAGACCTTGCATTGCAAATTTGGTCGCATCTACAGCTGACATACTTCTACTGAATTCAGGATATTCAGCAAGCAATTGCTGCATACGCTCTATCTTCTTCAGGTTAGGCAATGAAAGCGCCTCGCCTTCTACACCGCAATCGATGAGCATTTCAAAGGGCATTACACCATTGAAATTATCTTCTAGCCAATCGAGATCAATCAGCACCCTGTCATTGTCAGGAAGGTCGTCGACCATATTTCCTGTCGTCTGAACTTGCACCATTCCAGCAATAGAAAAAGCCAATAGAAGGAGTGATACGAGGTACACGACCCTCCTTTTATTTTGGACGAAATGAATAAATACCTGAACCACTTTATACACCCATTTACGGTCAAGATGTGAGGTTTGGCGTGGTGCAGGAGGAGGAAGGAGAGTCAGCAAAGTAGGGATCAGTGAAATGCTTATCACAAAAACGCCCAAGATATTTAAAGCCGCAATCGTACCGAAATTCTTTAAGATCTCACTTTGGGTAAACATAAATGTAGCAAACCCCAACGCAGTTGTGATATTTGTGAGAAGAGTCGCGTTTCCGACCTTCGTTATCATTCGCTGAAGTGCCATCGCTTTGTTCCCATGCTTCTTAAATTCAGCGTGATACTTGTTGACCAGGTAGATACAGTTGGGCACTCCTATGACGATGATCAAAGGAGGGATAAGGGACATTAAAAGTGTTAAGGGATAGTCGAAAAACGCGATTGAACCCACAGACCAAACCACGCCTATTGCCACAACACTTAAACAAACGACTGCAGTCACAAAATTCCTAAAAAACAGAAGCAACAGAAGAAAAGTAACGAAAAGAGCGGCGCCGATTAACAAACCTATTTCACCCTTGACTTTATTTGTCATTTGAATTCTCACAAAAGGAAGTCCACTTATATAGGTCCTGGCCCCTGTTTTTTGGCTCCAATTATCCACCAGAGTTGTGATGTCCTCAACGACCGTACCTCTGTCTTTAGAATTAAACAGGTATGGGTCTATAAAGACCATCATTAAGATTGCACCCGTATTTTCAGAATGGAGAACACCATCAAAAAACGGTAAATTTCTCAATTGATCATAGAGTAAGTCTACACTATCCTGAGACATCTCGGGTCCACCTCGAGTCAAATTAGAGGCCAAAGGAACGACCTTGAAGGTCGCATCTGAAGTGTCCTTTTGAACCGAAAAGGCATTGAATACGGTAAAAACAGAGTCAATGATTGCGGTCTGTTCACCCTCAAGGTCAACACGAATATCTCGAATATCTTCAGAGAGTTCAAACCAATTCTGAAGTCCTTCTGTCTTGAAAAGTGATGAATCTTCAACGCCGATTACAAGCAGGTTTCCCTCTGCCCCGAAATGCTTGAGAAATCTTTGATGGTCGAGATAAGTGGAGTCCGTCTTAGGCAGAAGACCGTCAAATGAATAGATAAGGCGAAGTTCAGGAATGTATGTTCCTATGAAAACTGTCGCACCTCCTAATGCAACAAGCACCAGAAAACGATACCGTAAAATGAATGACGCTAATTTTGACCACATAAGCTCCACAAAGAAACAACAGAGCAAGCCAGAGTTGGCTACCTTTGGAATCTATTTGCAATAATTCTATCAATTTCTCATCTGAAATGGAAACCTACGACGTAATTGTTATTGGAAGTGGTCCTGGAGGCTACGTAGCAGCGATCCGATCTGCTCAATTGGGGAAGCGAACAGCTTTAATAGAGAAATACGCAACACTGGGAGGAACTTGTTTGAACGTAGGGTGTATTCCATCGAAAGCATTGCTCGACAGTTCAGAACATTATCACCAAGCGAAGGAGCAGTTTTCTTCA
>JAQCID010000202.1 GCA_027618855.1 Bacteroidota bacterium
ATCCCTCTGCCATTGATTACGCTGCAAGAGGCATAAACGATGCGTTGTTAATCGACAATACGGGCGCGTACAGAGACAAAGAGGCACTCAGTTTGCACCTTCAGTCAAATGGAATCAGCAAAGTCTTACTTACAGCACCAGGGAAAGGAATTCCAAACATCGTCTACGGCATTAACCACAGCAATGTAGACATCAACAAGGACCATATTTTCTCTGCAGCGAGTTGTACCACAAATGCCATCTCTCCCATTCTGAGAGTCATTGAGGACAATTTCGGAATTGTAAGGGGGCATATTGAAACCGTGCACGCATATACAAATGACCAAAACCTTCTAGACAATTTTCACACAAAAGAACGTCGAGGAAGATCTGCTGCAGTCAACATGGTCATCACAGAAACGGGTGCAGGAAAAGCCGTCACAAAAGTGATCCCAAGTTTAGAGAACAAATTGACTGCAAATGCGGTCAGGGTACCTACACCTAACGGATCTCTCGCCATTATGAATCTGGAACTTGAGAAAACGACAACACTGAAGGAAATCAGTCAACATCTTAAATCAGCAGCCCTTATGGGCGAATTGGTGAACCAAATCCACTTTTCAGTAAATGAAGAATTGGTAAGCAACGACATCATAGGCAACGATTGTTGTGCTGTATTTGACAGTCCTGCGACCATCGTGAGTCAGGATGGGAAAAGTGTTGTCTTATATACTTGGTATGACAACGAGTTTGGATATACAAAACAAGTGATTCGTTTGGCCAAATATATTGCGAAGGTTAGACGTAATATTTATTACTGATGAAGATATTTAACATGAAGAATTACATTTGTTTGGGCCTCATCATTTTCTGTATCAACCTACATGTGAATGTTTGCGCACAGGACACCCTCTGGATCAATACAGGGGATTGGCATCAGTCCCAAGACACGATGTCTGTCTTGAGGTTTAATGAAACAGCTGTTTTTGACACTTCAAATGTTGCGCTCAGTACTTCCGCAGATGCTTCGTTGTTTCTGACAGTCATCAATACGGATACAGAACCCCATGATTTCGGGGTAGACGGGCTTTGGAGTTTGGGTCTGGACATTCTTCCAAACGATACCACAACTTTTGAAATTCCGCCTATGGAAATGGGGACGTACCGCTACTTCTCTAGTGATCTGAGAGGCGTGTATTTGGGGTTGTCTGGCGTGATGAAAGTGGGGCTAAATATGCCACATCAATTTCATTGGAATTTGGCCGACTGCATGCCCGAGCGGATGGATTCGGTTTCTTCTGGTGGCGAGCTGCTTGATGATGCGCCTTATGTACCACGTTATTTCTCGATCAACTCTTATACATATCCACACACTGCACTAGATGCAAATGGATACGTGGCACTTGATTTGGGGGACACATGTACGATATCAATTGTCAACAGCGGATTTATGGACCACGTTCTTCACTTTCATGGCTTTCATGTTGAGTATCTGTCTACCACAATCCAAACGTCTAGAATAGGATGGATTAAAGACACGGTTCCTCTTCAACAAGGTGAAGGCGTGACGCTCTTGCTGATTGCAAATCAAGAGGGCATCTACCCCGTACACAATCACAATCTAATCGCGGTAACAAACTCTGGGTTTTATCCAGGCGGAATGCTTACACATATAAATATAACGCCATGAGAGTATGTACCTCACTCCTGTTTGCCGCGTCATTGTTCTGCCTTAACGCTGCCACCTCTGTCGCTCAAACCTTCTCTCCTCCTCCTCTTTTCTTTACGGGTATGGACGGCATCCTGATTTCTGATGGCGGCATGGAGATCCCTATTTGGGGATATGGTCTTTCGTCGGATGGTTATATCACCGTTCCCGGACCCTTGTTAGAATATGAAACAGGTGACCAAGTGAACTTGGCATTTGTCAACAACAGCGCAGAGTCTCATACAATTCATCTCCATGGCCTTGATGTCAATCAGGCAAATGACGGTGTCCCCACAACGTCATTTATTGTCGTTCAAGATGAAGTGGGTGCCTACGCATTTACGGCATCAGAACCAGGCACTTTTCTATATCACTGTCACGTTACAACGACCCTGCATCTAACGATGGGCATGTATGGGATGATTCTGGTACGTCATCCGGGAGGCGTACTCTTTGAGGGAGGCCCTGCATATTATTCCGATGCGCCCTTGCTCTTTAGTGACCTAGAGATCGCGACAAACCTAGACCCAGTACAATCATATCCATTTCACGACATACGCCCAGACTACTTTATGGTGAATGGACGTTCTGGGACTCAACTAGAAACAGGGAGCACAGGAATACCTGGTGAGCCAGGGACAATCCTCTCGTGTCCCAATGGGGAGTCCCTCGCTCTGCGTTTGGGATCTATGGCCTACACACTCACAAAACTAATCATCCCCTCTGAACTTGAAGCAATATGCTACATGTCAGATGGCCGACCTGTCCCGACACCTTTCGGGGTTGAGGAACTCGACATCTACCCAGGCGAGCGATTTACCATCCTGATTTCACCAGAAGCTGAATACGATGGAACGATCGAAGTTCAATCATGGGACATGGTGAACAGGGAGTACGTTCACTCAAATTTCGTGCGAATTCGTGACGCCGCGCTCAATATCGGTGAACCTCAAATTCAAGAACCCTTGTCGCTTTCTATAAGCCCAAACCCTTCTCGTGATGTTATATCTGTCCATTCAAATGACGGAAGAGATCTTGCCGACTGGACCATCTACAATGCATCGGGTCAAATGATCACAAACGGGCATTGTAATTCACCTTCAATGCGAATTGACATCTCCTTCTTTGAGTCAGGTTCATACATACTCGAAAGCATCAATGGCGATCAGAAATATCGTGCCCGATTCGTCAGGTGATTACAAGATCACTCAGAGGTCACTCAGAGGTCACTCAGAGGTCACTCAGAGGTCTAAGAAAGACTTTTAATGGACTCTCGTTAAATTGACAACAACATCATCTTGCAATTTGATTCTGAGCCTCTGACAATCAGAAGGGTAAAGAACATGAGAAGGTGTCGACCCTTCTAAACTCTCTATGTCACTTGAGAAAACGCCTTCACATTCCAGGTCGCCCATAGATGAGTACCTGCGGACAGTACATTGGCTTTGTGCCATCGCTCTGAATTCAAACCACGAGCCCGAACCTATTCCATCT
>JAQCID010000203.1 GCA_027618855.1 Bacteroidota bacterium
TGCGCAAGGGAAGGTCCCAAGAGTATTGGTCCTTGTGCCAACGAAAGAATTGGTCATTCAAGTTCACAGTGTGTTCGAATCACTCTCTACATATACAGATTTGCGATGCATCGCCTTATTTGGTGGTGTGGGTCCTAAATCTCAACTAGAAGCTTTGGCTGAAGGGGCTGACTTGTTGGTTTCCACACCTGGAAGATTTATGGATTTATATCTAAGAAATGGTCTAGACCCAAAAAAAATCAAGACGCTGGTTCTAGATGAAGCTGACAAAATGATGGATATGGGGTTCATGCCTCAACTGAGAAATATATTAGAGATCATACCAAATAAGCGACAGAATCTGCTTTTCAGCGCTACTTTTCCAGAAAGAGTAGAGAAATTAAGCGAAGAATTCTTGCTTTGGCCCACCAGAATTGAAGTAAGCCCGCAAGCGACACCTGTAAGTACTGTGACTCAAATAAAAACTGCGGTACCTAATCTAAAAACGAAACTCAATATGATAAGCCATCTTCTGGTGAATGTCTATCCTGAAGATCGAGCGTTGGTTTTTGTTCGAACAAAAGAGCAAGCAGAAAGTATCTCCAAATTTTTAGCGAGAACGATTGCTGGTGGTGTACGTGGAATCCACAGCAACAAAGCACAAAACACGCGTCTACATGCCATGTCTCTTTTCCGTGAGGGGTCAATCAGAGTCCTTGTGAGCACAGATGTAAGTAGCAGAGGGATTGATGTCCCGGAAACCAAACTCGTCATAAATTGCACCGTCCCGCGAAACTCTTCAGACTACGTTCATAGAATTGGAAGGACGGGTCGTGCGTTTAGAGAAGGCGTCGCACATACGCTTTACGACCCCAGTGAAGAATCGTATTTAATCGCGGTTGAATCTTATTTGCCCTCGAAGAACGTAATTACAGAGGTTCCTATACCCGACTGTGTAGAGGTCGAGGAAACCCCCAAATATGAAGCGAAGGATATGGCTCGTGATATCGATACACAAAAACGCAGAGCAGATCCAACTTTCCAAGGCGCTTTTCATGAAAAAAAGCACAAGAGACACGAGTCTAAATCACGACAACAACGAAGTGCGCGGAGAAGGAAGTAAGATAATTCCATCAACTTCGATTACATACCCTTCTTCGTAACACATCACAGCTAACCGTCCATCGGGAAGTGAATCGATATGTGTGTGGTAATTAAAATCAAAGCCTTTCACCCTGAGCCACTTAAAGGATCGGTCTGCGAGTAAATTAATGTTGTCTTTCTGACGTAATCTTTTCAGCAATGCCCTGTTCTTATCAAGGGTAATGCCCACTTTTCTGATTTGTGTGGGACTGTGAGAGTTGTTTGTTGTTTCCATAGAGGCAAGTAACTAACTATAAATACTTTAAATATCTATACTTTATTAGAGGTCAGTATCAGTTTGTAGTTGTTACTTTTGCTTTATGCAAACAAAAAAGTCAGTAAATTTAATCGGTATTGTAGGTGCCGGGGCAATGGGGTCTGGCATAGCCCAAATAGCTTCGCAAGCTGGACATGACGTTGTTTTGTTTGACCTCTCTCAAGAAGCCTTAACCTTCAGTTCTTCCAAGCTTCAAAAAGTAATGAATCGACTGATTGAAAAGGGAAAGGTTACTTCCGATGAAGCGATCGCTATTCAAGAACGAATTGTAAGAACCACAATGGTCACGAGTCTCAAAGATTGCGACCTGATTATTGAAGCTGTGGTTGAAGATTTAGAGGTGAAGAAGCGTGTTTTTAAGAGCATTGAAGAAATCGCAAGCAAAGAAGCGATCATTGCATCAAACACCTCTTCCTTGTCGATCACCTCCCTTGCGTCCTTTTGTGCTCATCCTGAACGTGTGGTAGGGCTACATTTCTTCAACCCTGCACCATTAATGCCTCTTGTTGAAATCATTCCTGCGCTCCAAACAAATCGAGATCTACCCAAACAACTCACAGATCTCATGAGGAAATGGGGGAAATCACCAGTGATCGCGAAAGACACCCCTGGGTTTATTGTGAATCGTGTAGCGAGACCCTTTTATGGAGAGGCACTGCGGATTTTAGATGAGGGTATCGCAGATGTACCGACCATTGATGCAGCGATGCGTGAATCAGGCTTTATAATGGGTCCGTTTCAACTCATGGACCTCATAGGACATGATGTCAATTACGCTGTCACAAAGTCTGTATTTAAATCATTCTATTACGACCCTCGATATATGCCGAGTATTACACAATTAAAACTCGTAGAAGCGGGGTGGCTAGGTCGCAAATCAGGTCGTGGGTTTTACAATTACAACAAAGAGAATGAAGCGACTGTCGTTCCTGGGCAGTTAGATCCCAACGATCAGATCGAGATTTCGGAACGTATTATATCGATGCTTATCAACGAAGCTTCCGATGCCGTTTATCTAGGGATCGCAAGTGCCGATGATGTTGATATTGCAATGCTTAAGGGTGTCAACTATCCGAAAGGATTGCTTGTTTGGGCTGAAGAATTGGGCTTGCAAAAGATTGTAAGCATCATCGATGCACTTCGAGACACCTATGGAGAAACGCGCTACAGATGTAGTCCTTTACTCAGGAAATTAGCCGCAGAGGGAGGTGAATTCCACAAATAACTATTCCAGCAAACGCTTGATACTATGGAGTCTGTGAGTTAAACCACCAATTTCTGCGTGCACAATACCTTCTGGGGTAAGTAAATCAATTCTGACTTCTCCTGAGGCATGAACTATTGAATCTCTAGTGACGAGTATTCCTACATGTGTAATGAGTCCATCGTTGTTTTTGAAAAAAGCCAAATCATCGGTTTCTCTTAATTCCCAATCGATGAGATCACCACAATGAACCTGTTCTGATGTATCTCTTGGCAATAATTTTCCAGTAAGTCGTGCAGCCAACTGACTTAACCCTGAACAATCTATACCAGCTATCGTTCTTCCTCCCCATTGATATGGTGAGCCTAACAAAGAAAGAGCAGCATCTCTCATTGACATGGGGATCGCCCCAAAAACATCATCCTTGACCGTAGTAGGACTGACGGGTGAGATTTTATCTGAACCTAAAAAGTAAGCGTCATCTCTCTCTTCTATCAAAGCTCCTGCTGTGATCCATAAAGTAGCTAACGTTCTCTCATTTTTCCATTGCGAAATGGGATGACAAAGTATGG
>JAQCID010000204.1 GCA_027618855.1 Bacteroidota bacterium
GTGTCCGGAAAGAAGATAAATCCCGTCTTTTAACGCTGACTTCATCTCCGCAATTCCCAGACCAGTTTCCGCGGATACACGGAGTGTTTTATACCCAACGTCTTCATAAATCTTCTCCAACTCCTCCTGCCTGGCAGATGCCTCCTCATCTCCTTCTAGAAGATCCATTTTATTAAATACAATGGTAGCCGGAATGCCTATTGCTTCAGCTGTAACTAAGAATCTATCAATAAACCCAGAACTGGTTCTCGGTTTTGCGATCGTGACTATGAGAAATGCGCGATCTAGATTTGAAGCAACTACGTGGCTTTCCTTCGATAGATTCACTGATTTACGTGCAATAAAATTCCTTCTTTCTTCTATGCTATCTATACTTCCTGTCCCATCTTCTACTCTCGTAAATTGGACGAAATCACCGACTGCAATTGGATTTGTGGTTCGAATTCCCTGAAGACGAATTTTACCTTTAATCCGGCATCGCACAGTTTCCCCCATTCCATCCTGCACATCATACCAAGAGCCGGTAGATCTGAACACTACTCCTCTTTCAGTATTTGAATCCGAACTCAAGAAGTGATATCCTTAAATGCTTTTTCCAAACCTCCCTCTCTATTTGTAAATGTGGATGTTTCTTCATCTGCGACCAATTCACCCTTTCGAATCAGAACCACTCGATCGCACATCGCTTCCACTTCCTGCATCACATGTGTGGACAACATGACCGTCCTCTTCTCCCCGATACTTCGAATTAAAGATCGGATCTCGACAAGTTGATTCGGATCTAATCCCGAAGTGGGTTCGTCTAAAATCAACACCTCTGGCTCATGAATAATGGACGCTGCAAGACCTACTCTTTGACGATATCCTTTAGACAATTGACCTATTTTTTTGTGTGCTTCAGGAACAAGCCCCACAAGCTCCATGACCGCTTTTACCTTGTCTAGAACATGATCTAAATGATAAAGTCCACCGACAAATTTCAGATATTCACGAATGTACATCTCCTCAGGTAGCGGATTGTTCTCGGGCAAATAGCCTATTCTTTTTTTGGTCTCTAAAGGATCACTATCTACATCGAAACCACACACTTCAATATATCCAGATGTGGGAGGGAGATACCCTGAAATAAGTCGCATCAATGTCGTTTTACCTGCACCGTTTGGGCCCAAAAGCCCAAGCACCTGACCAGATGGGATTTGTAAGCTCACATCGTTAAGCGCAGCTTGCCCATCAAATACTTTCGTTGCGTGTTTAACGGAAATAGACATCATACCTTACATCATACCTCCCATGCCACCATGCATAGCTGATGCCGAGGCACCTTCTTCTTCTATATCAGAGATAACACATTCAGTTGTCAGCATCATCCCTGAAATCGATATTGCGTTTTCAAGTGCAACACGAGTCACCTTGGTAGGATCGATTACGCCCGCTTTATAGAGATTTTCATAGACATCTGTTCTTGCATTGTAACCGAAGTCATTCTTGCCTTCACGAACAGCATTTACCACTACTGCACCTTCGCCTCCTGCGTTGGAAACGATTTGGCGTAAAGGGTCCTCAATCGCTCTGAGAACTATCTTTATCCCTGTCGTCTCATCGTTGTTGTCTCCTTCCATTTTAGAGATCAAAGCTGCTGCACGGATGTAAGCTGTTCCTCCTCCAGGAACTATTCCTTCCTCTATCGCAGCACGAGTCGCATGTAGTGCATCGTCTACTCTGTCTTTTTTCTCCTTCATTTCAACTTCCGTTGCGGCCCCAACATAAAGGACAGCGACGCCACCAGCGAGTTTCGCCAAACGTTCTTGAAGTTTTTCTTTGTCGTAATCGGATGTTGTCGATTCAATTTGAGCCTTAATCTGACCGATACGCGCTTTAATATCCGCTTTTTTACCAGCGCCGTTGACAATCGTAGTGTTATCCTTGTCAATCGTGATTTTCTCGGCTGTTCCTAAATCATCGGCTGAAGCATTTTCTAGCTTTAAGCCGGTTTCCTCCGAAATCACCTGCCCACCCGTTAGGATCGCAATATCTTGAAGCATTGCCTTCCTTCTGTCTCCAAACCCTGGAGCTTTTACTGCTGCTATTTTAAGTGAACCACGAATTTTATTGACCACCAGAGTCGCAAGAGCTTCACCATCTACGTCTTCTGCGATGATAAGAAGGGGTCTTCCTGATTGAGCAGTTTGCTCTAAAACTGGGAGAAGATCCTTCATGTTGGAAATCTTCTTGTCGTGGATTAATATATATGGATTGTCCAGCTCGGTTTCCATTTTCTCTGGGTTTGTCACAAAGTAAGGGCTGAGATATCCTCTGTCGAATTGCATACCCTCAACTGTTGTAACAGTTGTTTCCATTCCCTTTGCTTCCTCCACAGTAATCACTCCTTCGTTGCCCACAGTCTTCATCGCCTCAGCGATCAGTGTTCCTATTGTATTGTCGTTGTTTGCAGAAATCGTAGCAACTTGTTGAATTTTCGAGTTGTCATTTCCTACTTCTTTACTCATTTTTTTGAGCTCCTGCACAATGGCTGCTGATGCTTTATCCATCCCGCGTTTAAGGTCCATTGGATTTGCTCCCGAAGCTACGTTTCGCATGCCTTCCGTGATGAGAGCTTGAGCAAGTACAGTAGCTGTGGTCGTTCCGTCACCTGCAACATCAGCTGTTTTAGATGCAACTTCTTTCACCATTTGGGCACCCATATTTTGGATGGGATCCTTCAGTTCAATTTCTTTTGCAACAGTAACACCATCCTTGGTCACACTCGGAGCACCAAATTTTCTGTTAATTACAACATTCCTTCCCTTAGGTCCCAAGGTGACCTTGACCGCATTTGCAAGGGCATCTACTCCTGCCTTTAAGCTTGCACGTGCCTCGCTGCTAAATTTAATGTCTTTTGCCATTGCTATTTATCTTAATCTGTATAATTTAAATTATTGCTAGGATATCCGACTCACGCATGATCATGTAGTCTTTTCCTTCAAGTTGAAGATCAGTACCGGAGTACTTCCCATATAAAACTGAATCACCAACCTTAACGGTTGTGGGCTCATCTACTTTGCCTGGTCCAACAGCCACGACTGTTCCTCTTTGAGGCTTTTCTTGTGCTGTATCTGGAATAATGATTCCACTCGCTGTAGTTTCTTCAGCAGCTGCGGGTTTTATGAGG
>JAQCID010000205.1 GCA_027618855.1 Bacteroidota bacterium
TGACTTTTTCTGGGGAATAATGCTTATTTTGTTATTCGCGAGAGCTTTAGGCTGGTTCCCCTCATCAGGTTTTACTCACCCAAAAGAAGACATTTTGTTAGCACTAAAACATGCTTTTTTGCCATCTTTAGCTCTAGGGTTAGGATTGATGGCGCATCTTACCCGTATGACACGAGCTACAATGACCGGAATTCTGAGCCAAGAATTCATACGCGTCGCACGAGCCAAAGGATTGGCAGAAAAAACTGTTATCTGGCAATACGGTCTTGCAAATGCGATTGGCCCGGTGATGACCGTAGCTGGCCTTCAGATGGGATATCTTTTCGGTTCGATAATCGTAATGGAAAGCCTATTTAACTATACCGGAATGGGCTGGTTAACATACCAAGCTCTTCTAAATAGAGATATGCCGCTGATCCAAGCAACAGTTTTTGTTATTGCAGCTGTCGTAATGCTGGTAAATTTGTTGGTTGATCTTCTATATCCATTCTTTGACCCAAGGATCCAATTGAAGTGAGTGTTTTTAAAAAATTTCTAAATTTTAAGGGTCTTACCGGAATGGTTCTGGTTTTTTGTGTAGTCTTAATAGCAATTTTCGCACCGCTATTGATTCCACCGGAATTCGCTACTCGAATGGATATGAGAGCGCGATTAGCCCCTCCTGATATGGCACATTGGTTAGGCACTGATCAACTTGGACGTGACCTCTTCTATCGAGTAATGCTGGGAGCACGTACCTCAATTGGTATCGCTACCTCGGCCGTACTAATGAGCCTCATTATAGGTCTGCCACTAGGGCTAATATCCGGATACTTTGGTGGCCGTACCGATAATATCCTAATGCGTCTTGTTGATACACTCCTTAGCTTTCCAGCTCTTCTTCTAGCTCTTGTGATAAGCGCAGTTCTTGGGCCAAACCTTCAAAATACAATTATTGCTATTGGTGTTGCATTCACCCCATACCTTGCGAGACTTATTCGAGGTGAAGCTTTGAGGGTATCGCAAATGCCCTACGTCGAGGCTGCAAAATCATCTGGCGCAACTAACATTCGCTTAATTATAAGCCATGTTCTACCAAACATAATGCCAGTTGTTATTGTCCAGTCGACCATTAGCCTTGCGTTCGCGATTCTGGCAGAAGCCGGTCTATCTTTCCTTGGGTTAGGAACCCAACCACCAGAAGCTAGCTGGGGACTTATGATACAGGCGTCACGCGATTATCTAGATCGAGCACCCTGGACAGCCCTTGTACCCGGGACTGCTGTAGCTCTGACAGTATTGGGGCTTAATATGTTTGGCGACGTCCTTCGCGATGTTCTCGACCCAAGGTCAAAATCATGAACAACACCTCTCCCCCAAATTCAGAAAATTCTTTAAAGATAGAAGAACCCGTAATCTCTTTAGACCACTTGCGTGTTGAATTTGAAACCGATGGCGGAACTGTTGTTGCCGTAAACGACATCAGCTTTAGGGTTTCTGCTGGTGAGACAGTATGTTTGGTTGGAGAAAGCGGATCAGGAAAATCTGTTACCTCCCTTTCTCTTATGCGACTTGTAGAGTTCGGTGGTGGGAAAATAACTGGTGGTAGTATGCTTTTAGCACGCGAGGGGAATGAAACCGTAGACCTTGCTGAAGTCGGCACCTCCACAATGCGTTCTATACGCGGCAACGAAATTGGTATGATTTTTCAAGAGCCAATGACGTCCCTTAATCCGGTTTTTACAATTGAGAGGCAACTTACCGATGGTTTAAGATTGCATACTAACTTGTCAGCTAATGAGACCCGTGAGAAAGCGCTTGAGTTACTAAAGGAAGTTAGAATTCCTGATCCTGAAAAAAGACTACGTCAGTATCCCCACGAATTATCGGGAGGAATGAGACAACGAGTAGTTATTGCAATGGCAATGGCCTGCCGTCCACGGCTCCTTATTGCTGATGAGCCAACCACCGCTCTCGACGTTACAATCCAGGCAGAGATTCTTAGTCTGATTAACAGACTTAAGCGTGAAACAGGTATGGCCGTCCTCTTTATTACCCACGATATGGCAGTAGTTGCACAAATGGCAGACAGAGTAGTCGTAATGTATCAAGGTAATCTTATTGAAGAAGGAACCGTGGAAAATATCTTTGCTGCGCCTAAGGAGCATTACACAAAGGCATTACTCGCTGCTGTCCCACGATTGGGTCAAATGTCCGGCACGACCCTGCCCAAACTGCTTGATGTTCCAGGAAGCCCAGCAACCGCTAAAGCTGCGCCTAAAGCTCTAAAGATTGACGGGACTCCCCTTCTTGAAGTCAAAAACCTTGTTACACGATTTCCAGTTTACGGAGGTATCTTTCGCCGAAAAGTTGCAAATGTCCATGCCGTGGAAAACGTTTCATTCACAATAAATCGTGGCGAAACGATGGCTCTTGTAGGAGAGTCAGGCTGTGGTAAATCTAGCTGTGGAAGATCTATTCTGAGGTTGGTCGAACCCGAATCAGGAGAGATCATTCTGAATGACAAAAAAATTCTTTCTCTTAGTGAACGCGATCTGCGTAGTGCTCGTAGGGATATGCAAATGGTCTTTCAAGATCCTTTTGCATCTCTCAACCCCTACATGAGACTTCGTGAGCAAGTCGCAGAACCCTTGAATAATTTCGGATTGGCATCCAAATCTGAAATCGATGATATAATTCGCGATATATTTGAAAAAGTAGAACTACCATTATCTTTCCTCAGACGGTTTCCACACGAACTTTCAGGTGGACAGAGGCAACGAGTTGCCATCGCTCGAGCGATTGTAGTAAACCCTAGCCTTGTTATTACCGATGAAGCAGTTTCTGCTCTTGATGTATCAGTCCAAGCACAGGTCCTAAATCTGATGATGTCATTGCAGGCGGAACTGGGCTTATCTTACCTTTTTATCAGTCATGACATGGCGGTGGTCGAACGTGTTTCTCACAAGGTAGGTGTGATGTATCTAGGAAGACTCGTTGAAGTCGGCAGCCGTTCACAAATTTTCGAGAATCCACAACATGAATATACACGTGCTCTAATGGCTGCGGTTCCAATCGCTGATCCAAACAAGAGAAATATCTCCAACGATATGAGTTTCAAGCCCATCCCCTCTCCAGTTTTTCCAGTGGGGAATATTCCTGAAGAACCGGAGTACGAACAAG
>JAQCID010000206.1 GCA_027618855.1 Bacteroidota bacterium
TGTGCTTTGAGTAATTTACATTTCCACTGTTGTCGAAGTTTCTCTTGCTCTCTGTGATCGTCATATAGAGATCTTTTCCTCTGGTTTCTTTGACATCGAAGAAATAAGTGCGCTTTCCAGCTCTTACTCTTACTGAATATAACTCTTCTCTATCTCTATTGTCGTTGTTATTTTCTGACATCTTGCTCTCTCAGTTTAGTATTCTGTGTGGTTTGATGCGACAAGTTAGGTAAAAAGTTATCTTGTTAGATACACTGATCCACTTTTCGTTCTTGGATATCCTATTTGGTCTACCCATACAGCCTCCCAGAGATATAGCCCATTTGGACAGAAGTGATTCCCATCAGTTCCTTTTTCACCTAACCAAGGCGTAGAAGGGTCAGTGGTTTGCCAAACGAGTTCACCCCATCTATTTACAATGTGAACTCGATATGCGCTGACTCCTAAGATCACAGGGAGCCAAACATCATTTAATCCATCACCATCAGGTGTGAATGCTGTGGGTGCATAAAACACAGAGCCACTGATACTTACTTCGCCAGCAGCGGTATTCGTACATCCCGCATCGTTGATTACGGTTAACGTAATATTGTAATTGCCACCATCGCTGTAGGTGTATTCTCCGTCACAACCCTGCAGGCTTCCTCCATCGCCGAAATTATAGAAACATTCAACATCTTGGTCACCTAAATAATTGACGTTAATTACAGGGTCCAGTATATCGACTACGTTGGGGTCTACATTGAAGGCTGCAAATGGAATAGGGAACGTTTGTACCAAATCTACTTCTAACATGTCCAGATTTCTTGCACAATAGCCCCCAGTGGTCATTTCGAGGAGAACGGGGAAGTTTCCGGAATATAAATACAGATGTACTGGGTTTACAGCGTTTGAAGTTGTCCCATCTCCAAAATGCCACAGATAAGATGTCGCTGTGGAAGTTGAGCTAAGATTAGTATAAGAAACCTGATGTGGAGGACATCCCAAAAGAGGTCCAGCGGAGAAGTCTATTGTAGGGTCTGGTATTGCTTCTACTTGAGCTGAGAAGGACTGCTGGCAACCATCAAGTCCGGGGACTTCTGCTGTCAAAGTGACCGCATAGATTCCAGGCTCGGCATACACGAGGTTAGAGATGTTTGTTTCAGAAACTTGTGCGCTCACCGTAGCCCCGCCGAAGTCCCAGCTGTAAACTGTGTTAACATCAATGGAGGCGGTTCCCGTCAAAGAGAAATTGTGTGTTGAGAAGCAATTGGGATCTGGAGCATCGAAAACAGGTTGTAACAAATAGTATATATCCACATTTGCTGTTGCAGCGGAGGGGCAGGTGAAGGGCGCATATGCTGTCAGGGTTACGGTATAGGATCCTGAATCAGAGTAAGTGAATTCTGGTTCGATGTCCGTTGAAGAGTCACCGCCAAAGGGTGATCCGAAATCCCACAGATAAGTCTCTGAATTGAGGGAGTTGTTTTCGAATGAGAACGTGAGTCCTTGACAAAAGCCGGTTTGGTTCTCTATAGATGCGATGGGTTCAGGAGGCGCAATCCAGTCAAATTCTGCTTCTGCAGTACACCCATGATTGTTTACGGTCAACGTGATGTCCCAAGTGTCGGCATTTCCGAAATCAATACCCTCTGGAGACGTGATGTTTGCGGATGTAGGATTCCCTCCATTAAAGTCCCAAAAATAAGTAGCCTCAGGACTCATTGTGCCATTGACATCAAAATCGAAGGTTTCGGTTCCCGTGATGCAATCGAAACCTATCAGGTCAATGACAGGGTCCAGAGGCATAAAGACATCAAATATTTGTGATGATGTGTCTGCGCAAGGCCAATCTGGATTTGCAATCAATGTGACCTCATATGTTCCTACTTCAGGATACGTAAACTGAGGCTCTAATTCTGTACTTACATCCGTATCAATGCCATCGATTCCAAAGTCCCAAATAAAATCTTCTCCGTTAATGGATTCATTCACAAATTGAATCGTCTCTCCGATACATAGCTGTTCAGGTTGCTGAGGGGTGACTGCTGCCACGATGTTTGGGTCACACAATGTCACATTAAACTGAAAATCACGCACGACTTTCCCCAAACTAATTCCATCACGAAATTCTTCAACACAAATCCCCATGGCGTATTGTCCAGGGATATTTGGTGTGCCAGTGATGAATCCTGTTGCAGGGTCTATAGAGAAGGCCGGGTCAGAAGCGATGGGATAACTGGCTGAATATGCGGCATTGTATGGGATGGGCGTATATGGAGGGTTTGATGGGGGATTAGGGACGGGACTGCCAAAGCCACCTCCGCCACCATTTGGTCCTCCTCCATCGAATGGTGCACAAAAAGAATACACGAGGACATCGCCATCAGGATCAATTGCTGCATTGTCAAAGAAAAACTCAAAATTTGCACAAAGAGCCACAGGAGGTAAAGTTTGGAAAACAGGAGAGCTGTTGCTTGTTGTCGTTTCTTCAGTGCCTGGAATGTGAATGGTGGCTGTCATTCCAGGGTTGTCGGTTCCTCCAGCATTTGCGACATTGCTGATTGAAGGATTCCTACAACATCTTTGCCATGCGATATCATATCCATTGGCATTGCTTGCGAGCGTTACTGTTGTTGTATAAGTGGCTTCTTCTACGCACAAGTCGGGTGGGGGGGTGCCACATGGATTGGTCATGACAATAGGCACGTCCAATACAGTTCCGAAATTCAGAAAAACATCCTGAACTTGTTGAAGTTGATTTGTGCTTGAGAAGAAAACGCCTAGGAATATGATGTCGTCGAAATCAGTTCCTTGCGTATTTGCAGGTCCGCATTCTCGATATACTTTTAAGGTAACCAGGTAGTTGCCCCCACCCAAGTCCTCATAGAACATTTCAGATCCAATGAGGTGAGTAGCACCGAGTTCAAATGATAGGGTTATCAAAAATAAACCGGTTATTATCTTAAAGAGTAATCTCACACTATAAAGGTAAGCGTTTTTGTATATTCACGCCGTGGAAAAAAAGGAAGAAAAGGCAATCGTCCCATTCGTGGATCTCAATTTGCACCCGAATATTGAAGAAGGTTTAAAAGCCATGGGTTTCGAAAACGCGACACCCATTCAATCAGAAGCGATACCTCATATTCTGAACAACAAGGATGTCTT
>JAQCID010000207.1 GCA_027618855.1 Bacteroidota bacterium
CTGCAGGCTCTTCAGCGCGCAACAGGGTATTGTACATTCCCGCTGCTTGGACCATGTTTCTCGGCACACATACATGCATTCCTCTCAAGCTAGAGATGATTGCGCCCATTGGAGATCCGCTATGCCAAATCCCCTCCAGTCTGTGGCCTCGTGTCCGAACGATTAGGGGTGCTTTTTGGCCTCCTGCAGTTCGATAACGAACAGTCGCAAGGTCGTCACGAAGAATTTGCAACGCATAGTACAAGTAATCCAGATACTGAATCTCCGCGATAGGTCGCAGTCCTCTGAGCGCCATTCCTATTCCGGAACCGATGATGGTACACTCGCGAATCCCCGTATCTGAAACGCGTACATCCCCAAATTGCTCCTGCATGCCTTCCATAACCTGATTCACCCCTCCGATTCCGCCCACGTCTTCCCCGAACGTAAGTACGTTGGGATATCGTGAAAAAATCTCTTGAAAGTTTTTCTGTAGTACAAGACGACCGTCTACTTGTTCATCTGAAAAAACAGCTGGAATTTCAGGGACATTTAATGCGCTGTCCGACACATCGGAATAAAGATGATCGTTGTACTTCTCTTTTGAAATAGATTTCGCCGCAGAAAGCCAATGACTTAGGGCTGATCTCCCTGTAGAATTTGAACCTGCCGAATCCATCAAAGCATGACGAACTGCCGTGAAAATCTCTGCCCTTCCTGGCTCCATTGATTTCTCAAGATGAGACGCTCTCTCGGAGGTGTCTCCTTCTAATCCCCGCAACAATGCAACAGCTGTATGTACATCTGAATCGATATCAATTCTGTATTGCCTCCACGCTTCTTTCTGATGTAAACGAACTTCCTTTTTGGCTTCTTTTCTGATGTCATCAAGTACATCTTTGGTGGCTGCACCTTCTAAAATGAGGAATTTCTCCATCTGAACAATACAATCATATTCGGCAGCCCATTCTAATCTCTTCTCTGACTTGTAACGCTCATGTGAACCCGAAGTGGAGTGACCCTGTGGTTGTGTTAATTCTTCTACATGAACCAAAACTGGAAGATGGTCCTCCCGACAAACCCGTTCCGCCTCTTCATAAGTTGCTACAAGTGCAGGATAATCCCATCCATTCACTCTGAAAATCGCAAGTCCATTCGTGCCTTCTGATTTTTGAAACCCGCCCAGGGCAATCGAAATACTCTCCTTCGTGGTTTGGTATTTCTTCGGAACAGAAATCCCATATCCATCATCCCAAACCGACATTAACATCGGCACCTCCAACACGCAAGCAGCGTTCATCGTCTCCCAGAATGCGCCCTGTGAAGTACTCGCATCGCCAATGGTGCCTACTGCAATTTCGTTGCCCTCACTTGTAAACTTAGCGGACAATTTGGCCAAATCAGGTATCGATTTATAAATCTTACTGGCTTGAGCCAACCCCAGCAAACGTGGCATCTGAGCCCCTGTAGGGCTAATGTCAGAAGAACTATTTACGTCTGCCATTTGATCCAACCAGTCTCCCTCATCGTTTAAGATCCTCGTGGCAAAGTGCCCCCCCATTTGGCGTCCAGCCGAGAAGGGCTCATGCTTTACATCTGCATGGCCGTATAGGGCCGCAAAGTACTGCTGAACATTGAGGAGCCCTCTGGACATCATAAACGTTTGATCTCTGTAGTACCCGCTCCTCCAATCTCCTGGCCTCACAACTTTTGCAAGTGCAATCTGACACATCTCCTTGCCATCCCCGAAAATGCCAAATTTGGCTTTGCCTGTGAGCACCTCCCTCCTACCAAGCAACGATACCTCACGACTCACGCACGCCAATTGAAAATCCGTCAACAACACTTTGCGGAAATCAACTTCTATTTCGGGTACATTTTTCTCTTCTGACATCCGCGCGAAGATACGAATTCAAAGACAGAATTAGACGAGCTTAGAGAACGCAAAAGCGATCTGTGCGCCCAGCCTCGCATTATTCTCAACGAGCGCCACATTTGCTGCCAAACTATCTCCTCCCGTAGCTTCAGATACGAGCGAAAGAATGAAGGGAGTGATTTCCTTTCCCGCAACACCCTCCTCATTTGCGCGGACCAAAGCGTTTTCAATGGCAGCATTAATCACCTTCGAATCCGCCTCAAACTCTTGGGGTATGGGGTTGGCAATCAGAACAGATCCGCTGATGCCCAAATCCCATTTGGACTTCATGATGCATGCAACCTCGTCTACCGTGTCCGCCCTTGCGACCAACTTAAGGCCACTGGTCCTTGTGTAAAATGCCGGCAACTCGTCCGTCTTATATCCCACCACAGGCACTCCTTTTGTTTCTAAAATCTCCAGCGTCTTCGGTAAATCTAAAATCGCCTTTATTCCAGCACTGACTACGGCCACATCGCTAATTGCGAGTTCCTCAAGGTCTGAACTCACATCCATCGACGTTTCCGACCCCCTGTGTGCACCACCTATGCCTCCTGTTACAAACACTTTTATTCCAGCGGCATGAGCAATCACCAAGGTTCCACTCACAGTCGTCGCACCCAGAGCTTTGGATGCGATGGCGATCGGCATGTCTCGTCTACTCACTTTCAGCACGCCCTTTTCTTTTGCAAGGCGCTCCAACAAGGCATCATCAATTCCTACGCACACTTTGCCTTCAGAAATAGCAACAATGGCAGGAACACAACCCGCATCCCTTATGATGTTGCCAAGTCGCTTTGCGGTATTGACATTTTCAGGATAGGGCATTCCATGTGCAATAATTGTAGACTCTAGAGCGACAACAGGCACACCAAAACGCATTGCTTCACGGACCTCTTCGCTATATGCAATAAGCGCTTTCACAACTACTTAACCAGTGGTGGTGGGAGTGGCGCGAAGGGCCCCTTTGAGAGTCCCGTATCGGGATTTGCGTCTTCTATGGCAGCCATAATTTGGTCTTTTAATGTGTCCAAATTCTTGTGGGCCATCGAACTGAAAAACAATGGATTCAAATTCGGCGCTTCTTTCAGGAGCAGAGACCTCATTTCTTCTTCCAATTCTTCATCGAGAAGATCAGATTTGGAAATCGCTAAGATGCGCTGTTTGTCAAGCATCTGAGGATTGTACTTTTCTAACTCTCCGAGCAAGGTCCTATACGCAGCAACAAT
>JAQCID010000208.1 GCA_027618855.1 Bacteroidota bacterium
CCTTGGAAAGTCGTTGGGAATTGTACTCCCATTTAAACGGTTTTGTAGAGTGGAATAACGAAAACAGGGGCGGCAAACTCGCGGCAAGACTTAGCTTCAGAAAACCCGTGTTAATTCAACTTAAGGACGACAATCTATCCATGCAAGCTCCAATTCATTTCGACAGATTCGACCTTGTTGTCGCCCTTCATCCCGAGAAAAATAGGTATCGAACGATAGAAAATGGACTTCTAGATATTCAAGTGGAGTCTGATTTGATTTTAGGAGATGCAACATTCTCTTTGGATACAGAAGTGTGGACAGAATGGCTTGACTTCATAATCATGAGGGCCGAACGCGAGAACAAGTTACCTGTTGCAAATACACTTCTTACGAGTGGTCGTTGTGAAATTCTTCGGTCCGAGCCCATTTCTGCGATACTGGGAACGACACTCTCTGTGTCAAAAGGGACTGAATTTACATGGCTCATCGACAATACAAAAACAGAAGCACAAGGAAAAACAGATTGGATCAAATTTGACGACTTCAAATTAAATCGTGTCTTTCTTGACTTCAGTGGACGAACAGATGAAAATTGGATAAATATAGAAGCTTTGACGCTTTTAAAGCGTGGAGACATCTATGCGCAAGACATGAATATCGACATCCATGCAGACACGGTTTGGACTGCAGATTGTGGATGGAAAAACTTCGCTGGAATTGAAGGTACAGTCAGCCTAGAAGGCCTGCTAGAGCAAGAAGGCTCATGGGGATTCGACCTCTATGAGGCGACCATACCTCTGGGAAACGACACGCTCGAGCTCACGAGAATCCCGTCCTCTTTGTCGCTCAATTCAACTGAGATATCTAGCGATGGAATGAGCTGGACGGGGGGAGGATTTAAAGCGGACATCGAAGGAAAAGTTGGAGGCGACAGTGCAAGACCGTTAAACTTCTTAATCCATACAGACGGAATAGATACGAGCAGAACGAAAACGTGGTTTAATGTCCCCATGAGCGCATCAAATATCAATCTTTCTGGATCACTGGGCGGAACATTTAGCAATCCTGTGCTTCGTGTATCTGGAGAGGGAGAAGGGATATCGTATGGTGGAGAAACAATCCCTAAAAGTGAATTTGAACTCACGTATACAAATCGAGACATTCAAATTCAAACAGAGATGACAGGGTTTGGAGAAAACGGTGAGGGTATTATTCACACCTCTGGATCTGTCACTCCCCTCCCCTTAGGCGACTTCTACTTGAACCTCATGAGCTATACCACAGACTTCCCTCTGAGTTGGGTAAATACTATTTTAAATGAAAAAACGGCCAAACTGGGAGGTGAACTCGATGCTGCCTTCACCATTCAAGGTCCACATAGAGAACCCAGCGTATTGGGTGGAGGTGTTTTAAAAAAGGCAAAAGTAAAAATTGAATACCTGGGTACTGAATTTGATGTAAGCGGAAGGTTTGGCGTTAAACCTGATGGAATTGAGCTCAACGGAATTGACATTAAAGACAACTATGGTGGAGAAGGAGTATTGGTGGGAACCGCGTTGCATGAAAATTATGAGAAGTGGAATTTAGATATTTCGATGAGTATCGATAACCCCAATAAACCACTAGAGGTCATGAACATCCCACGTTCCCCAGATGCCTATTTCTATGGGAATGCAAATGCCCTAGGGGATATTAATGTCTTCGGCTATGAAGACAAAATATATATTGAAGCGCAGCTTAAAACGACAAAAGGCACGCAGTTCGTTCTTCCTATGGATGCCGGCACGAGCTCTACATGGTCTTCCTTCGTTGAAATCATTGACCATTCTACCCAGGAAAACATTGACACTGAATCCGTCGAAGAAAACCAGCGCAAAACCTCAGTTCGTCTGGATTTAATGATTGATGTGGATCAAGAAAGTGAAGCCCGAATCGTTTTTGACGAAGCTGTGGGAGATGAAATCATCGGGAAATGTGAGGGGGTGATCCATTTGGCCCTTGATGATTTTGAACGGTTAGAGATGTTCGGATCACTTGAGGTTATTGAAGGTGAGTACCTTTTTACCTTATCCAACTTCATTAACAAGAGATTCGTTGCCGAACCTGGGGGTACGATAAAATGGTATGGAGATCCATACAAAGCAGAAATAGATTTAAAAACGTTGTACTCGACACGAAGCTCGCTCCTTCCGATCGCTCCGGAAACTTTAGACAACAGCAAACAAAGAGTAGACTTGATTCTAGAAATGAATGGTGACCTTATGAGACCTGCCATAAATTTCGATATTCATCTTCCGGAAGGAGATTCTAGAACCAAAGCTACTTTGGCTTCACTCTTGGCGAATGAAGAGGAAATGAACAGGCAAGCCTTATCGCTCCTGATTCTTCAACAGTTCCTACCTCCCCAATGGCAAGCTTCCGCTATAGGAAGTACGGGACTACAAGAAAACAGTACAGAGCTCATTTCAGCTCAATTGGGAAACTGGCTGTCAGGAATCAGTGACGATGTAAATATTGGGATTGATTACGATGCGAAAAACAATTCCGGCAACGAAGCAGCTCTCGCAGTCGCACTTTCCACGCAACTTCTTGACGACAGGCTCCACGTTGAAGGCGAGCTCGGAACACAACAACTAAATACAGGTTCATTGGATGATTTACAACTCAAAGAGTTTCGTGTCAAATACGACCTCAAAGACGATGGAACGCTACAACTTACTGGATACTCAACTCAACGAGCAAATATCCCAGGTCTGGAGGGCGAAAGTGTTCAGGGCGTAGGTATACTTTTTCACCGTGACTTCACTAAGTTCATAGATTTATTTGGAAAACGGGACGATCAGTGATTTTCAGAGAACCCGCGATGGCTTCATAAACACTTGCATCACAAAAAGCAAGTGAAGGAAAACAACATCAAAAGCCAGCTGTTTATTTCTTCTTCTCGGACTTTCTGATTTCTTGAATGTACTTGTAACGCATTGCGACAGCTTTTGCCTGGTACGATGAAATGACAAAGCCAACATACCCATCAAGAATGCCTAATTGAAGGAAATAATGTTTTAAAAATCTGACAATTGGTTTAATCACTGTGTGAAAAGGTGTGAGATATTTCACTCTTTTGTCATAGTCTTTT
>JAQCID010000209.1 GCA_027618855.1 Bacteroidota bacterium
CAGTCAAGAATCACCTTCATTCCCAGCTGATGGGCTTGGTCTACCATTCCCACAAAATCCACCATCGTTCCGAAATCGGGATTTATATCCGTGTAATTTTTCACACTGTAGGGACTCCCTAAACTGGAGCTGCCCAGTTCAGCCAAATAGTTTGACTTATTCTCACCCCCCTTTCTATTGACCTCACCGATCGGAAACACCGGCATCAACCACAAAATATCCACCCCCAATTCCTTTAATCTAGGCAAATCCTTTTGAAAGGCTTTCAACGCCCCCTCGGCCGTGTGCTGCCTTAAATTTACTTCATAGATGGTTGCATTTTTAGACCAAACTGAATGTGTCAAAACATCTTCTACCACTCCAGATCCCACGACTTCATTTGGTGTGTTTGCTTGCTTCACTTGTCCACACGACAGAGACATCAAGATGAGTCCCGAAACAACAATTGCAACCATTAATCTCATCTTCTAATCTCTTTAAAACAAAGTGCTTTGACCATTTTCTCCAAATTCTGACGAAGATTCTGCAGAATTGGAATCTTGGTCAGATGACAAATCTTCCAGAGCATCAGAATCTTCGTCAAAACGATCCGCAGAATCAAACGCTTCAATCGCCGCACTTTGAGACGCCTGATCTATGAGATCATCTGCTTTTCGAGCTTCCAATATTTCAAGTGCGACCGCCTTTTCCAGATCTATATTTGCTGGCTCTAACAACACTTCAGTCACAGGAAGGGCACTTAATTTGTTGCCCAAAGCTCTAAATCCTTTTAAGGTGATAAACCCACGTAAATCTACGATCTCGTCAACTTTATCTCTTGTATGCTTAAATCTCCTGTTGTACTTCACTCTGGCCTGAGGATGATACAAAGACGTTGCAAATGCAAGCCTGCTATTCGCATCCTCACCGATAAAACTTACTGGTTTTAATGAAAGTTCAGTTAAAAATCTCTTCACATACCAATCCTCTTTCTCACCATCAAAATAAACCACAGAAACCGGCCTCTCAGAATCCCATTTTTCAACAGAGATCATCTTGTCATCAAAGTGCGTACTGAAATCGAAGCCCGTCATCACATACATTCCATTTGATTGGAGCGCCATGATGCGATCCACTGCATGAAATTCACCCAGAAAAACGCCTCTTCCTTCTCCGTTCAGTCTACGTACCGTCTCGTCAAACCAAACTTTCCTCGCTCCCAGAGTAGACACTCCGGCTTCTTTCAATTCGATTTTCTTGATTGGAAACTTCGACACAATATTCCCTCCAGAAGCTCTACCCTTGATGGCAATGTCAGAAAAGTTTAAATCTATTTTAAGTCGTTTTAACTTGGGTTGATTTTTCAAGTTTATGGTCACAATTTCAGCCTCCCCATTCCTGTTCGCTGTTAAATACCACACTTCCGACTTTTGGGTTCCTTTTGTAATGGGATACTCTCTATCTCTTGTAATGGACTGCACATTAAACCTCTTCACCATACTTCGGCCCGATTTACCGTCGAGATAAATCACGTTATACGTGGTCCGTATATCTCCCTTTTTCCATACAGCTACGTGCAGAATATTCTTGCCGAAAAACGCCTTAGAAGAGATCTTACTTACTTGCATGATTCCGTCTTTGCGAAATACGATGACATCATCAATGTCTGAGCAATCACACACAAACTCCCCTTCCCCTCTCTTCAACCCAGTACCTACAAAACCTTCTTCTGCCTGAACATAAAGCTTGACGTTTGCAACGGCCACTTTGGACCTGTCAATCGTGTCAAATGTTCTGAGCTCCGTTTTTCTTTCTCGGTCTTTTCCGTACTTCGATTTTAATGATTTAAACCACTCAATGGAATAATCCGTTAAATTTTCCAGATGGTGCTTCACCTTCTCAATATCAGCTTCCAGATTGCTGATTTTATTGTCTGCTTTAAACGAATCAAATTTTGAGATCCGTTTAATTCTAATCTCCGTTAACCTCGTCACATCCTCATCTGTAACTTCTCGAAGTAGATTCTTAATGTGTGGTTTCAGTCCAGCGTGAATGCTCTCCAGTATCGCCTCCCACGTTTCACACTCTTCAATGTCACGATAGACACGTTTCTCTATGAAAATTTTCTCCAATGAAGAAAAGTGCCATTGCTCCTGCAACTCCCCCAATTCAATCTCAAGCTCCCTACCTAATAAGTATTTAGTTCTTTCAGTGGACGTTTTCAGAATCTCTTTCACACCGATAAATTGAGGCTTATCGTCAAGTATGACACATGCATTGGGCGAAAGTGAAACCTCACAATCTGTAAATGCATAAAGGGCGTCCAGCATCTTATCTGGTGAGACATTGTTTGCAAGGTGGACGACGACTTCGACGACCTTGGCCGTATTGTCCTCGACCTTTTTAATTTTAATCTTGCCCTTTTCGTTCGCCCTAAGAATACTGTCAATCAGAGAACTCGTAGTGACTCCAAATGGAACCTCACGCACAACCAAAGTCTTGTTATTTACCTTGTCAATTCGGGCACGCACCCTGATCCTACCGCCACGTAATCCGTCATTGTACATCTCCACATCGGCCATTCCGCCAGTAGGGAAATCAGGCACGAGTGTGAATCCTTTCCCCTGCAGAATCGCGATGCTTGCATCGATTAATTCAATGAAATTATGAGGCAGTATTTTGCAGGCAAGACCGACAGCAATACCCTCCACACCTTGGGCGAGCAGAAGTGGGAATTTTACAGGTTCCGTTTCAGGCTCCCTATTCCTACCGTCATAAGATGCAAGCCATTTGGTCGTCTTGTGATTGAATAACACTTCCTTGCCAAACTTACTTAGTCGGACTTCTATATACCTCGCAGCCGCAGCACGGTCGCCAGTTAAGATGTTCCCCCAATTCCCTTGGCAATCAAGAAGAAGCTCTTTTTGGCCTATTTGAACCAACGCATCACCAATACTCGCATCACCATGCGGGTGAAACTTCATCGTGTTACCGATGACATTCGCCACCTTGTGAAAACGCCCATCATCCATCTCATCTAAGGAGTGAAGAATTCGGCGTTGAACAGGCTTCAGTCCGTCGTATTGATGCGGAACAGCTCTCTCTAGGATTACATACGAGGCATAAT
>JAQCID010000210.1 GCA_027618855.1 Bacteroidota bacterium
CAATATATTTTGAAGGCTTAACTCTTTTGATTTCCCCTCAGGTCGCCCCAAATGGCTCATCAAAACGACGGATGCTCCGCCTTCAAGTAGCGCATTGATGGTGGGAAGCGCCCTTCGAATTCGCGTGTCGTCCTGTACCGCGAATGATCGATCTAATGGCACGTTAAAATCAACTCTCACGAGTACTCTTCGGCCTTTGATGTTTAAATCAGATAGATTCATGATTTATTTTCAGAAGAGAAAAGCGTCGCCATCCCTACACGTGCTTCTACATAAGAAGCAAGATCTGAAATCGCGATACGCTCCTGAGTCATTCCGTCACGCTCTCTCACGGTGACTGCATTGTCTTCTAAGGAATCGTGATCTATCGTAATACATAGTGGTGTTCCTATTGCATCTTGTCTGCGGTAGCGTCTCCCAATTCCGTCTTTTGCGTCGTACTGAACGTTGTGGTTGATACGAAGAATGTCAAGGATCTCCTCTGCCTTCTCAGGAAGGCCGTCTTTTTTCACGAGGGGAAGGATTGCTACTTTTACTGGGGCCAAAGCATACGGAATATTCAATACAGTACGTGTATTGCCCTCGCCCAAATCTTCTTCATTGTATGCGTTGCTAAGTACTGCGAGAAACATGCGGTCAAGACCGATCGACGTTTCAACGACGTAAGGAATGAAGCTCTCTTTTGTTTCAGGATCGAAGAATCGAAGTTTTTTACCGCTGTGCTCCTCGTGGCTTTTAAGATCGAAGTCCGTGCGTGAGTGAATCCCCTCAAGTTCTTTGAAACCCATAGGGAAGTTGAATTCGATATCACAAGCTGCATCGGCGTAGTGAGCGAGTTTAATGTGATCGTGAAATCGGTAATTCTCATCTCCCAACCCCAGAGATGCGTGCCATTTTTTACGCTCCGCTTTCCAATGTTCATACCACTCTACCTGTGTGCCTGGCTTGACAAAGAACTGCATCTCCATTTGTTCAAATTCACGCATGCGGAAAATGAATTGTCGCGCGATAATTTCATTCCGGAACGCTTTACCTATTTGGGCGATCCCGAAGGGAAGTTTCATGCGACCGCTCTTCTGGACATTTAAGAAGTTTACGAAGATGCCTTGCGCGGTTTCTGGGCGGAGATATATGATGCCTGAATCGCCACTTACAGCACCTAACTCCGTGTTAAACATCAGGTTAAATTGACGTACATCGGTCCAGTTTGTTGACCCACTCACAGGACAAACGATTTCCAACTCCTCAATAAGCGCTTTCACCGCATCGAGGTTTTCTGCGTTCATCGCGTCCTTAAACCTGTCGTTTATTTCTTCTATCGTCTTCTGTCTACGGAGTACGTTTGTGTTCGTCGCGCGAAATTCTGCTTCATTGAAGCTCTCCCCAAAACGCTTAAGACCCTTTGCCACGTCCTTGTCAATCTTCTTGTCAATCTTTGCAATGTGATCCTCAATCAACACATCTGCTCGGTATCGTTTTTTGCTGTCCTTATTGTCGATAAGCGGATCGTTAAAAGCGTCCACGTGACCTGAAGCTTTCCACGTTTTTGGATGCATAAAGATTGCCGCATCGATCCCCACAATATTGTCATTCATACGAACCATAGCTGTCCACCAGTAATTTTTGATGTTGTTCTTAAGTTCGCTGCCAAGTTGTCCATAGTCATATGCGGCACTCAGTCCATCGTAGATCTCACTACTTGGAAAAACAAAGCCATACTCTTTTGCATGACTAATTACTTTTTTCAATCCGTCTTCTTGGCTCATTTCTCCGGCTTTATTTTGCGCATTATTCGGGTGTAAAGTTACCCATAAATTTCACTTATAAATTTCACCTATCTTGCCACTGAATTCAAAGTAGATATGACACAACTATTAAGCCACCGAATATCATTTATTGCCCCCTCACTTTTTTTGTTCTTAGGCCTTTTTTCAATCCAGATTCAATCTCAAATTTGCATGGAAATTCCAGAAGATCTCGAATGGACGTGTGGTGAAGAAGACGATGAATTTATTTATCAAAATAATGATGACGTAACAATTTCGGATTGTTCAGACCTCAGCACTGTCTATGACCTGGTCCTCGACATTGATGTGGAAATAGAAGAACTAGGCTGTGTGTCACCAGGCGATCCGGGCGTTCTAAGAAGAATTCGCAGAACATTTGTATATGATACAGGAGACCCACTTGATGTTTCATGTCCTGTGTATGGCCCTGGATTTATTTGTGAAACACAAGTCATTGAGGTAAGGGATATAACCGATCCTACGTTTTTAGAGGTGCCAGATAATGTTGAAATTGAGTGTAATGAGTGGGTTCTAAAAGATTACCTCTTAGAGAACACCTTCAATCTTGTGTTCGACGATAATTGCGAGACACCTACTTTACAAACCTCATATGCAATTGATGAGGAAACAGAATGTTCCGCAGAAAAATCTTACATTTTTACTTTTACCTTAACAGATGTTTGTGGCAATGAAACACAGGACACTCATGTTGTAAATGTTGTTGACATGACACCCCCTGAGATAATATTCACTCCTTCACAACTAGAGATTGGAGTTTTTAATTGTGTAGGCGATACAGCGTGGCCAGAAATTAGCGCTTTTGACATGTGCTCATCAGCTTCTGTAGAGTGGGACGACCTGTCGACCGTCACGACTACGCCGCTTGCGGGCCCCTCATGTGACAATAATGTTAGACTAGAAAGAATTGCAAGAGCTGAGGATGATTGTGGAAACATGATAATGCAAGAATTTACCATAGAGATTCAAGATTTAGACCCACCATTTTTCTCAGACTTTGTATCTGAGTTACCCGATGTGACTTTGAGCTGTGATGAAACTCTAGAGCTTGAGGCGATATTATTGATTCAACCATCTTTTGAAGATGGTTGCTCCTCAGTTCCCACTCTAACCGTTGATACAGCTCATATTCCTTCCGGGATATGTCCTCAGAACTACATCATTGAGAGAACTTTCATTATAGAGGATGAATGTGAAAACACATCTGACCCGATAATTCAGACTATAATTATTGAAGACATTGAAGCACCCACCATAACATTACCTACTGAAGGATTCCCGCTTGAGTGT
>JAQCID010000211.1 GCA_027618855.1 Bacteroidota bacterium
TAATCTTATAGATTCAGATTGTACATTGGATCAAGAACCTCCATTTCAATCAGAATTAAACAGAAACTTCAGACTTGAAGGAAACAGTACGATTTGGAATGGAATCACCTCGATACCTCCTTTTGAAGCAACAGATGTATCTACTGATTTAGATGGATCCCCGAGGTCTACATTGAGCCCTGACAAAGGGTGTTTTGAGAGACAATAGTCATTTTTACAGGTTCATGTTTTATGTTCTTTCAAAATGTTCACAAACTTGAAGGAAACTTATTGAACTCATGTGCGTATCTACACGAGAATTTCTGCAACTTCACATTTGATGACAACTGGTATATTAGATGCACTCACCCAACTCTTCGCTCTGTTTGCGTCAGGCCGAACAGAGAAGGAAGAATTAATAGGTAGGCAAACAGCTAGCCGATATCTGCGTGGTCGGTTGTCAAAGAAAGTTGTCGATCATTATTTGGGGAGATATGATGACCATTTAAATACGTTTCAGTTAAAAAACAACAGTGGAGAATTGCCTGAAGCAAAACGACTTGCCAGACTTTCAACGAAACTTCTCCGTACTTGTGGAAACATTAACAAAGAATTGGCGCACAGAGATAAATGCATTGTTTATCTCCGACTTCTAGAATTTGTAAAGGTCACGAATGTTCATGTGAATTCTGTTGAGTTCCTGAATGCGGTGAGTTCTTCTTTTTTGTTGAATCAGAAAGATGTTTCAGGCATTCATGCATTGGTGAATACAGATGCTCCATTAATCGATGCAATAGAAGGAATCTTTGTTCTCACTGACGTGAATGACTCACACGATTCCGATGGTGAGATGGGGAAACTAATCGGGTATAAACTCTCAAATGAGACCTTGTTTCTTGTCCGGTGTTTTGGGGGCAATACTGTTTATTTAAACAGCCAGTTAATCCCTAGCGGTACTGTCGCCATTATGGTTCCTGGTTCAGTATTAAAGGGGGTCAATGAATCAAGGGTTTTCTTTAGCGATTTGGTCAGACAATTTATTGACAGTCCAGAACTGCCGAAAATATCTTTCAATGCGCAAGACATTTCGCATTATTTCAGCTTCCCCAAAGACCAAGCGTTGCATCAATTTAACATCTCAGAGAGAGAGGGGAATTTGGTGGGAATTATGGGGGGTAGCGGATCAGGCAAGTCTACTCTTTTAAATGTCTTAAATGGCACCCTTAAACCCACCTTTGGAAAAGTATTGCTGAATGGCATTGATATACATCTTGATGCTGAGTTAATACAAGGTACAATAGGGCATATAGGGCAAGAGGATTCTTTGATCTCAGAATTAACCGTGCGCCAAAATCTGCGTTATAGTGCTCAACTCACATTTGGAAAACTATCTGACCTTGCGATTGATGAGAAAGTTGACGCAATGCTACAAAGTTTAGGGCTTTGGGAGACAAGAGATCTGAGGGTAGGGTCAGTCTTAGATAAAACGATCTCTGGAGGACAAAGAAAGCGACTTAACATTGCTTTAGAGCTCATTAGAGAGCCTCTTGTTCTTTTCGTTGATGAACCTACTTCTGGACTTTCTAGCCACGACAGTATTCAGATAATGGATCTGCTCAAGGAAATGTCTCACAGAGGGAAGCTTGTCTTTGCAGTCATTCATCAACCGTCATCTGATGTTTTCAAACTCTTTGATAAGTTTTTCATTTTAGATCAAGGAGGTTACCCCATCTTCTATGGTGACCCCAATTCTACGATTCCGTATTTCAAAGAATTAACAAATCAAGTAGATCCCAACCATGCATCTTGTTTTCAATGCGGAAATATTAGTCCTGAACAGATATTTGATATTATTGAATCAAGAGTTGTGGATGAATATGGTCATATTTCTGACGACAGACGAATTGAAGCAAAAGAATGGAATGACTTTTTCAATGTGATTATTGCAAAGACAGCAGAGCACAAGGAAAATGATTTGCCGCATTTAGAGGCAACAAACAGTGTCCCAACAGCATTTTCACAATTTAGGACTTATTTCTCAAGAGATTTCAACGCGAAATGTACAAACAGGCAGTATTTACTCGTCAATCTCCTTGAAGCTCCTATGCTTGCGACTTTACTCGCACTGTTTATGAGATACACTCCCAATGGTGGAGAATACATATTTAGAACGAGTGAAAACATCCCTCAGTTCTTATTTATATCAGTCATTGTTTCCTTATTCCTAGGTCTAAGTATCTGCGCTGAGGAGATTCATCGTGACAGAGCACTCTTACGTAGAGAAAGATTTCTCTTTTTAAGATGGGGCAGCTACTTGCGCGCGAAGATTGCCGTAAGTGCAATTACCTCTGCGATACAAACCCTCGGATTTGTTGCTGTGTCACACTTCATCCTAGAGATACCAGGGATGTTTTGGGTTCATTCACTTGTCTTATTCAGCGTTTCTATATTTGGAAACCTACTCGGTTTAAATATTTCAGCGGCCTTTAAATCAGCGAAGGTTATTTATATGATCATTCCTTTGCTTATTATTCCTCAAATTATATTTGGTGGTGCAATTGTGAGATTTGACCGCTTTAATTCTTGGTTCACAAGTGAAATTCACGTCCCAATTTTGGGTGATTTAATGGTCTCAAGATGGGGATTTGAAGCGTTGGCAGTCAATCAATATCGCGAGAATTCTTATGAAGCTGTTTTTGCTGATTTAGATGATGTTATAAGACATTCTGCATGGAGACGTGATTTCTGGTTAGAAGAGGTCTGTAATTCGGTTCGTGATACTGATTGGATAGATCGAGAATGGAGCAGGGCAGGGGATGACCTCATGTTTTGGGGAATTACACCTCCACCGAAGGGGATTGAAAACAGAGATTTATGGGATACCGCATTCAGAAATGCATATCATTCTGCTTTCAAGGAAAAGGACGCTAGAAAAATGACCCTGATCAATCAGGGGGAACTCGGAGACTTAAGAGATCACAACCGCAATGATGAAATTGCAGAGTGGGTTTTACAGGAGGAGAGATCTGTTAGAATATTAGATTTAGATGCTGGGTTTATGCCTACAGCTTCTCCCATTCATCATCACACCAGGAATGCAACTGGATTTTATGCCC
>JAQCID010000212.1 GCA_027618855.1 Bacteroidota bacterium
ACTGTTAACCAAATCGTGTCAGATACGTCAAATGACATATACATGGGAGCGCTGCTTGTGCCATACTCACCTGTGCAGTTTGTCAACACATGGTTTGTGCAATCTCCCACGGATTCATACTTGCAAATTCGAAAACCCTCAGTCAAATCATAGCTTAATTTACCTGGGTAACTACATTCGACCTCTTCAGAGAAATACAAATCTGTGATGGCATTTTGTGCAGAGTTCATGGAGTCCGATACGCTGTCAAGCTGGTTGAGTATGTCGAAAAGAACTTCAGCCAAAGGCTCGTTGTTGTATAGGATTTCTGATGGCGCAAAAGGACTGCCGTAATTTGACAACAAATCTTGAAGATCTGGCACACCAATCAAGCTGTCAGCGTTCCCATCAGGATTATACGGGTATGTGATTGTCTCTTGCGCAAAAGAATTGAAACTCATCGCAACAAGAACAAGGGAGATAAAATATTTCATAGAATTGAATGTTAGGCCCCATAAAGATACAACATAAAAAATAAAACATGTCATATCGATTAAAGCAGATATAGAATCTCACCGACTGCGACGAACACAAAGCCTCCACTACTCCAACTCTACGATAATTTCATTTTTTCGAAATAAAATCTCAAAAGGAGGATTGTACCCCAGAACTGAAAACGTATTTGAATATTTAATCCCGTTTTCATCCAACAATTTGATTAACGCAACCTTGTACTTTTCGATTTTCTCATTACTTGCCCAACCATTAAAAGAAATGGCAGCCATCTTCTTTTCTGGCATCTCAATAAATTGAATAGCGGAATTTTCTGGCTTGGGCAAATTGTCTTTTGTAAACCCTTTGGGCACCAAAAACATCATTGTCATCTCGTCTTCTAACGTCATCGCAACAGGAGAAGTCATTGAGATTTGTTCTTTCTGTTCATTCTTCCCGAAAATATAACCTCCCAAAATAGAAAACCCATTGCTCGATGCTTGCTTGTAATCATCTGTATCCAATTTCACAGAAGTAAACAAACTTGCTTCATATTTTCTGATTTCAAAATCTGCATAAGATTTGATGACGACATACTTATACCCTTCTATGTCATGGCTGCTTTTATATAAATAAAATTGACTGCCTAAAAAGAGGAAAAACAGAACACCGAAAATGATTAAAAGTGTTTTCATACACAGGTTGATTGATCCATTAGAGAAAAAACAAAGACTTGGCCATTGACAAAGCCTATTACTCACACGTATTGCCGAAGACACTTAGAATGATCAATATATCATCCACGGCAACAGAGCCATCCTGATTGACATCCGCATCGCACAAGGACAAACATCCGAACTCGCTCAGCAAAAGAAGCAGGTCCACGATAGAGATGAAGCCATCCCCGTTCAGATCCTCTGGACATCCAAAGCACCCCTCACAACCTATGGTAGCCAGTGCACTTACTCTATCAGATTCGCAAGCGATGGGAAGAGGAGCAACTTGCCAATTGTAAAAGAAATAGTAGTAGCTGAACTCAGGTCCAGCTGTTGAATTCGTAATGGAAGCCAAATTTCCCAAAGCATATGGATAAGAAAGCACGGAACTTGTGCCCTCACGCCACAATTGTGGATCACCAGTCGTGGACCTTAACCCATACCCCACCCCTGCGGGGATTTCGAAATTCAAGTCCAATACAAACGCTCCATCTTCAACAAATACAGTGGTGGAGGCTAGGACATTGTTTGAAGCATCTATGAGCTCAAATGTGCGGTCATAGGATCCGTTTGCATACAAAGTGACGCTGCTGAGCAACATGTCTTCGTATACATCAAATTCCATCCAACGAGAACTGTTTGCGTGGTATTGACCTGAAGACTGATTCGTGAACTCTCCTCCTGCGACAATGGCGCCCGATGTGACAACAGAAGCCGAAGCCCAAACGGTGGCCTCCTCTGTTAATTCCGGAATGGTGTAGAAAGGACCTGATCCGATTTGGCTCCCACCCGCTTCAGAGTCGTACCAAAGGATGTTTTCTCCGACAGCTTCGAATGTTGCGTCATCTCCAGATACGATGACAAGGTCACTTACTGTAGGAGGTCCCACAGGTGAATCAAATAAGGTGACAGCGTATTCTGCTGAAACGGAGGCGTTGGAACAGATATCCACGGCTGTAACTGAATAGATGCCTTCAGAGGTCACATTGATTGTCTGGGATATTTCCCCTGTAGACCAAACCCATGATTCTGCTTCACTTGCAGACATCTGAATGGTTCCGCCATCACAAAGGTTAAGACTTCCAGCGACTTCAATGGTAGGCTCCTGAACTAAAATCTCTATGACAGAGAGAATATTTGAAGATCCCGCACATCCTTCAGCGTTTGTCACCAAGATGCTGAAGTTTCCGCCATTTGTGACCGCGATTGAATTCACCCCAGTCACACCGTTTGACCACTGGTAGGTATCGTACCCTTCTGGCGCAGTAAGGACAACGGACTCTCCTGGACAAAACCCGATCGCAGAAGATGTGATGGCCACCTCAATGAGACACGACGCTTCGTTGACCGTATGGTATTGGTTGATTGCAGGCGTATCGAGGATGGTTTCTAATCCACTTGGCCATAAGACAGTTGCAGTCTCGACAATTTGATTTGCTCCCAGCCCAAAGTGACAAGAAGCTGTACACGTAATCCCATAGCTCTCTCCTGCACGTACTTCACGAATTTGAGTCCCGAATGCACCCGTAATGACCACCTTCGCGCCTACAGCGTCTTGATTCGATTGAATGCCTTCCAATTCAAATGTGATCCAGTTGTTCGCATTGCCCTCATTGACCCACAAGATGTCTTCGTTGTTTGAATCAGCGCTTACGTAACCATTGCCATAACTCGCGTATAGATCCACGGCGCCATCTCTGTTCACGTCCCCGAACGCGAAACTGTGCATGGTGTCACTTCCCGGAAACGTTCCCGGAACTTCAGTAAAGGTGTTGTCTCCGTTGTTATGAAAGAAAGCATGCGCACCCCCTGAGTAGACCAAATCAACATATCCATCGTTGTCGAAATCTTCCATCTTCGCTTGAAGGAAGAATCCC
>JAQCID010000213.1 GCA_027618855.1 Bacteroidota bacterium
TTATCTCGCTCAAGACCCGTTAGCTTTTGCAACCTCATATCTAAGATTGCACGCGCTTGAATCTCACTGAGCTTGAACGCATCCATTAAGCCTGTTCTTGCTTCTTCTGGTGAAGAACTCGCACGGATGAGTTTGATCACTGCATCGATATTGTCCAGTGCAATGATTAACCCCTGAAGTATGTGGGCACGTTCTTCAGCCTTATTTAGCTCAAACTGAGTACGTCTAACAACCACTTCATGTCTGTGTTCAACAAAATATTGAATCATATCTCGAAGATTCAGGAGTATCGGCCTTCCTTTTACGAGAGCAATGTTATTAACTGATAATGAGCTCTGTAACGCCGTGTACTTATACAGTGTGTTTAGAACAACATTGGGTATTGCATCGCGCTTCAGCTCATAGACTATACGCATTCCATTCCTGTCAGACTCGTCGCGGATTTCGCTTATGCCTTCAATTTTCTTGTCATTGACTAAATCAGCGGTTTTACGTACCATGTCAGCTTTGTTCACCTGAAATGGAATTTCCTCGACAATAATGACCTCTCTGCCTGATTTGGTTTCTTCAAACCTTGTACGTCCTCTCACCACAACTTTACCCCTGCCAGTCCTGAACGCTTCGTGGACACCAGATACGCCATGTATAATTCCGCCCGTAGGAAAGTCAGGCGCTTTTACAAACTCCATTAAATCCTCTACAGTACAATTTTCATTTTCGATATAGTGAACGACTCCGTCTAGTACCTCTGAAAGGTTATGTGGAGGCATATTCGTAGCCATACCTACCGCAATTCCAGACGCTCCATTAATTAAGAGGTTCGGTAGTTTTGCAGGAAGAACGGTAGGCTCTTTTAAGCTGCCATCGAAATTTGCTACAAAATCAACGGTGTCCTTATCTAAGTCACCCAACATTACTTCAGCTGTTTTACGCAGACGAGCCTCTGTATAACGCATCGCAGCAGGATTGTCTCCATCGATACTGCCGAAGTTTCCCTGTCCATCAACCATAGGGTATCTAAGCGACCAGTCTTGCGACATCCGCACCATCGTGTCATACACAGACGAGTCACCATGAGGATGGTACTTACCGAGTACCTCACCCACGATACGTGCGGACTTTTTATGGGCTCTGTTTGAGTACACTCCCAAGTCAAGCATGCCGTATAAAACCCTTCTATGAACAGGTTTTAACCCATCTCTTACATCGGGCAATGCCCTAGAAACAATGACCGACATCGAATAATCGATGTAGGCTGATTTCATTTCATCCACAATGTTAATTTGGATGATCTTTTCTCCTTCTGCCATATTATCAGCTAAATCGTCAAAAATTCTGCTTGCTAATCATCGCTTAATGATGCGTGATCTTAGCTGTTACACAGGGTTTCAAAAATACAAAAGCAAAAAGTGATTTACCTCATAAATCAACGACAATTCTCCACAATTGACGTTATTTTCTTGTGCATAACAGAGGAACGTTTTTTTTTGATTATCAAGGTAGGTATGTAGATTTGATGTTACTCTAAAGCAACGGATTTCATTTTTATTCGTTATCTATGTAAGAGCAGTTGATATTCACAAGAAAAGAAAGACCCGAAGACGATATGGACGCGAAATTTTCACCACGTGTTAGAGAAGTTATCACGTTCAGTCGTGAAGAAGCTTTAAGGTTAGAGCATAAGTATATAGGTGTTGAACATCTGTTGTTAGGTTTAATCAAGGAAGGCGAAGGAACAGCAATAAGGATTTTAGAAGGACTGAATTGTGACATTCAAAAACTCCGCAAACTCATCGAAAGTTCAATCCGACCATCTGGAGGGAGTCCTGTGGGAGCGGGCAACATGCCACTTGTGAAGCAGGCAGAGAAAATCCTTAAGATTACATATCTAGAGGCAAAGATTTTTAAAAGTCCTATAATAGGCACAGAACATCTTTTGCTGAGCATCCTTAAAGATGAAGACAATGTTGCGACAAAATCGTTACATGCATTTAACATTGATTACGAAATAGCAAAAGAAGAATTTGAGAACATGATCTCTGAAAATACGGGGGGCAGTATTTCTCCGAGATTAGAGGCTCCTATGTCATCAGACGACGACATGACTCCTGATGAAGAACCATCCACAGGTGGTGGCTCCGGGTCTTCAAGCAGTGTCTCGAAAAGAAAAGGGGACGCAAAAAGCAAAACGCCAGTCCTAGACAATTTCGGGAGAGATTTAACTAAAATGGCTGAAGAGGGAAAGCTTGATCCAATTGTTGGTCGTCAAAAAGTGATCGAACGTGTTTCACAGATTCTGTCAAGAAGAAAGAAAAACAATCCAATTCTTATTGGTGAACCAGGTGTCGGCAAGAGTGCGATTGCGGAGGGTTTGGCCCTGAGGATTATTGAGAAGAAAGTCAGTAGGGTTCTTTATGGGAAACGTATTGTCACTTTAGATGTAGCCTCACTCGTCGCAGGAACAAAATACCGTGGGCAGTTTGAGGAAAGAATGAAGGCCGTCATGAATGAGCTTGAAAAATCTCCAGATGTCATTCTGTTTATTGACGAAATCCACACGATTGTAGGTGCAGGTGGAGCAAGTGGATCTCTCGATGCTTCAAATATGTTTAAACCAGCTCTTGCGAGAGGTGAGATTCAATGTATCGGAGCGACTACTCTGGATGAATTCCGTCAGCATATCGAAAAGGACGGTGCCCTTGAGCGTCGTTTTCAGAAGGTTTTGGTTGAACCTACTTCAATAGAGGAAACAAAGGAGATTTTACACAACATTAAAGACAAATACGAGGAGCATCACAGCGTAATTTACACAGACGAGGCAATCAATGCGTGTGTGAAATTAACAGAGCGGTACATTACGGACAGACATCTTCCAGATAAAGCGATTGATGCTTTAGATGAAGTGGGAAGTAGAGTCCACCTGAACAACATTCATGTTCCTCAAGAAATCCTTGATGTTGAAGAAGAAATTGACAGGATAAAAGATGAGAAAATCAGGGTTGTGAGAAGCCAACGCTATGAAGAAGCTGCGAGACTCCGAGATACTGAGCGGAATTAAA